>JBJKSV010000338.1:0-10745 GCA_046703605.1 Limisphaerales bacterium | reverse complement strand
GGGGCTGGTGGTGAGGTCGAGGGTGGGTTCGTGATAGTGTTGCTGTGATGCTCATAGTATCATTCGGTTGTCGGACAAAATCATTGATGGCAAAATCATGGGAAACGTCGTTGTCTGTCGCCACTTTGTTGGCGCAGGGTATTTGTCTCAACGAAATCGTTCGGGTCCGGGCTATTGGAGCACGGGCCTGTAGTAGGGGGAGGTGTTACGCGGGAGCGGAAGTGGGTCTTCGGAACGTGCTGGTAGGGAAGCGGTTAGAGAAAATGTAACCGTTACGCGATCGTTACACTTTAGGTGACAATGAGGGATGGATTTGCGATTTTGGATCAGCTTTCCGGGAGGACGAGGACGTGATTGAGGCGGATCCAGCCCAAATGTCCTGGGCCGGCAGTCACCTCGAGCCAGCGGTCTTTGCGGTCAAGTACCCGGAGTTCGGCGCCGTCGTGGGCGGTGAAGGCCACAGAGGCCTCCTGGAGCGGCCCGCGGCGGACCGTGGCCTGGGCTGTGACAACGATGGCGGTATGTTGGAGGCGGGTTTCGTACCACGCGCCCCAGAGACAGCCGCACAGCAGCGCAGTCACCACGCCAACGCTCCAGACCGTCCCGCGCAGATTCTGCCGGAGGGCCGGACGCCATTGGAGCAAGCTCAGCAGTATCAGCCAAACCCAGATCGAGACGGCCGTTAGCACGCTCCATTCGTTCAAAGTCAATTCCCCTAGCCACCGCTGCCAGCGGTTGGGAAGCAACGTCGGCCCCCGCGCCTGGTTGCGGGCGAACTGGAGATTGGCCCGGATGTCCGGATCGCGGGGCGTGAGGCGCTGGGCCTGGGTATAGGCCGCAATCGCCCGCCCGATGCGGCCGGATTTGAAGAGGGCATTGCCAAGATTGAAGTAGAGCGGAGCCGAAACCCGGCCCGAGTTGAGCATTTGCTCGTAGGCCGAGGCCGCTTGAGTGTACTTTCCCTGCTCGTAGAGCCTGTTGGCTGCGTCAAACGCGCCCTCGGTTGGGCCAGTGGCGGCAGCGGCGCCGGGCGCGGTGAACGCTGCCAGGCAAACGGCCGCTAAGGTTAGAATGGCGCGGTAACGGCTGAGGACAAGCTTCAAGCTCATGCGGGACGGGCCACCAAATTAGGTTTAGGTTCCAGGGTCAATTGCTGGATTTCGCTCAAAACCGACTCCAGCTTCGGCACAATGGCGGCCAGTTCCTGGCTGCTCTTGATGGGTGCGTAGCGGGCCAGGTTGCACATCTGGAACAACTCGCGCAGCCGGTTCAAAAGGTCCTCGGACACGTTCCGCGGGTGGAGCTGTTCTTCGACCACGCCTTCCGTGATCGAAGACGCCGGCACGTCCAGCCGCTCCCCGATCTGCTCCTGCAAGAGGCGGAAAAGCGTCGCGAAAAACCCATCGGAATCCTTCGCGGAGGCAAGCTGCCGTAATTCGACGCAACCGTTGCGCACCCGTTGGGCAACCTCGCGCCGGCGGCGCAAACGCGGATTGTTGGCAAGCCGTTCGCTCCGCCTCCGCCAAGCCAGCGCCATAAACCAGGCCAGCAGGGGAACTGTCTGCAAACCAATGAACCAGGACTGCCGCAAAAGAGGAGGCGCGACCTGGGCCAGCGAACCCATGGTCTGCTTGATATAGACGATGTCATGGTCAGGTGGCGGAGCCTGTTGCGCATCCCCGCCAGCGGCGGCAATTGAAGGTGCTGCGGCCGGTCCAGACGGGCGGACCACCAAAGGCACGGCCAGTCCTCTCAAGGTCCGGTAAGACTTTGTATCGGGGTCAAAGAAGCTGAACGCGAACGGTGGGAGTTGCTTTATGTCCGCGCTTTGAGGCACGACCACTTCCTCAAACGACTTGGTGCCTTGCAGACCCAGCTTGTCGGTGACGTCCACTTTGGAGGTAGGCGGATAGGTCTTGAACTTGCCCCATCCTGGCTGATCAGGGAGCGTCAAGCCCTCAATCGCCCCTCGACCCGAAATCCGCACTTTGACAGTGATAGGGTCGCCAACAGCCACGTTGGTCGGGCCGGCGCTGGCGGTCATCGTAAAGCTGCCAACGGCCCCGGCAAATGCCGGCGGGACATCGTCCGCCGGGAGAGCCAGCGCATTGACTTCAACCGGCTCTGTGGCGAGCGCGAGGCGCTTTCGAAGCCCCCCGCCAAACATCCCAAAGGGATCGGAAAAATCATCGAAAAAGGGATTGCCGCGGCGGTTCGGATTGGGAACTCGGACGATGACGGTGGCGGTCACGGGACCGATTTTGAAGGAGCCGGTTTTAACCGCCTTGAGGGTGAAGCGGAATGGAACGACGTTGTAAATGGCATTGCCGATTTGAGCCCTGCGCTGAGGGCCCTGAACCTGTTTGCCCACAGTGAAGCCATCGGCGGGCAGACCGGTGACTTGGAAAGCATCGACAGAGCGCACGTCACTGCGGAGGTAAAGCTCAAGCTGGGCGACGATGATCTGGCCAAGGTAGATGTCCTTCCGAGGGAGCAATAATCTCAGAAAGGCCAACTCGGCGCCAGACTGGATGGCGGCCGGAGGAGGGGCGCCGGGCTTGAGCACCGTCAGCCGAATTGGTTGAGAAGAGAGTCTTTGACCGGCTACCGAAACGAGTATCTCGGGAATGATGAAAGTGCCGGCTCGCCGGGGGGTGACCGAGTAACTCTCCGTGACGGTCGAGGTGACGGAACTATTGACGATGTTAATTTGGCTGCTTCGGCCCGTGTAACTGAATTCCAGACCCGCAACCGCCGGAACTGACGGCACACTTGCAGGCTCCCCTCCGGTGAACGTCAGGGCCAGGGTGGTGCTTTCGCCCAGCGTCACAACGTTTGGGTTCAGCGAGGCGGTGAAGCTGGCGGCCGGCGCGCTTCCAACGACGAGTGTCAGGGCGCAGATTGGCAAAAGAACAACGAGCCGGACCCCGCACAGAGTTCGGCCGGCGTTTCGAATCATGTGAGACCACAAATTCACCATTTTTCCTCGCCAGGTTGTCCAGAACGTTTCCAAGGCGCAACCCTCACCTCGGTGGCCCCGTTTCCGGCATCGCCAGAAAAGCCGGAAAATGCAGCCTGGCGATCGGTACATGGTCAACCGTGGCCCGCGTTTTGTTCGAGAGAAAATGGCAGCCGGCAAATCTGAGGCCATTCATCACATTCAGGTTAGCGCGGCGCCTCACGAAATTCCTTCACCAACGCCGGGAATCGACAGTTCTCGCAGAGGGCATTTGAGTGGCTGCAATAGTCCTGGACAATTTGGGTCATGCCCTGCTGGCACGCTGCGTCGCGAAACACCCGCGCGCAGGCGCCGCCCAGCAGCCGACGCCGGGCCTTGCGCAGCACGGAATTGTCCTGAGCGGGCGGCCAGGAAAAATAGCGGTGCTCCAAGCCACGACGCAGCGATTCATTTTTGCCCTCGACAGCTCGAATCCACAGCCATGGCAGGATGACATTCACCGCCAGGTCGGTTACCCGTGAGACGCCCAGCAGCGGTTGAGGTTTGCTCAAACGCTTCGAGCGGAATGTCCAATGCCAGGACCAAAACTCGTGCCGCGGCGCCTCCAGCCTTTCCAGCAGGGAAGAGGCCAACGTCGAGCCGGCCATTTCTTGGCCGCACCATTGCTCCAGCTTGCAGACAAGCCGCGCATCCGCTGACCAGCACGACGCCAGCGCCAAGCGCCGCTGCGGATGATTCGGCGGCCGAAGCCCGTTGAGCCGCCAGAGTTCCCGGGGCAGCAGGCAATCCGAAAAGGCGTCGCGCTCGCGCCACCACCGCTCCCACATTCCCCGGATGTAAGCCTCTTCCCCGGTGCGAGGCAGCTCGACCGGGAGCATACCACTGATGCCAAACAACCGAGCCTGCATCGCCGACCCGTTATCGCCGCTGACCCACCAGCGCGGGCGCAACTCGGCCAGGTGCTGCATGGGCCACACGTTGTTCTTATACCCCAGGGCCCTGAAAAGGCCCTCCCACAGAGATTGTTCCCAGCCCGCTTGCCGGGCCCGCGCCTGGAATCGGGCCGCCTTGCTTTCCAGACGCACCTGAGCCGCCTGATGGAGCAGCTCGCTCAGTGCTTCAGACGGAAGTGCTCTCAACGCGGGCGCACAGGCTCCTTGCATGGCTTGCGGCAGCTCACCGCCCGCCTCAGCCCCCAACCATAGACTCAGTTCCCCGAGTGGCGCATCGAGTACCGGGCGCAGCAGCACTGTGGGAGGGGCGCCCGAAGCGGGGCGCTCACTCTCCCAGACTACGTGGAGGATCACGTTGCCAAAGGCCGGATTACGGTCGTGCCCGTGGGCGTGCCATCCGCTGGACTGCACGTCCACCTCCACGGCTCCGGAGCGCGGAGCCTCGTGACCGATCTGCAGTACGGCATCCTGGAAGTCGGGGCCAGCCTCGAGGTTCTGAAAACCGGGATGGAGCACTCGGACCGGCTGATTGTCCAGAGTTTTGAGCTGGTCACGCCGCAACCGCTGGTGCTGCCAGATGGCCTGCAGCAGCCGTTCCGGCGGTGAATCCCGGTCCTCGTGCAGAACCGAGACAACGCCGTTGCGCAGGCGCCATTCACTGTAAAAGCTGGTCTGGACTGGAAACACCTTGAGGTAGCTTTTGCTCTCCAAGCGAAACAAAGTCAAGCTTTTGTCGGGCCAACTCACGCTTCGCTGCGCATCTTGAGGGGACCACCCATGAAGTCTGGCTGGCCAAATCCATTCTTGCCAGCGGGCACGCGGCGGCGTTTGATGGTTCCATGAATACTTCTTTGACTCGCCGCGATTTCCTCAAGCAAACGAGCTTTGTCACCGCCAGCCTGGGCGCCTTGGGTGGCCCCGCCCTTCTCCGCGCGGGGGTCGGCCCCAATGAGAGGGTGCGGGTAGCGGTCATTGGCTGCAACGGACGCGGGATGGACCATATCAAGGCCTATACCTCTATACCCACGGCGGAGGTGGCATGCAGTTGCGACGTGGACACCCGGGCGGTTGAAAAAGGGGTGCGGTACGCAGAACGGCATCAGCAGCGCAGGCCAAAAGGCGCCGGCGACCTCCGGAAGGTCTTCGAAGACGCGGCGATCGACGCCGTCTCTATTGCCACACCCGACCATTGGCACGCTCCGGCCACCCTCCTCGCTTGCGCCCATGGAAAGCATGTGTATGTGGAAAAACCGGCCAGCCACAACGCGCATGAGGGAGAACTGATGGTTGAAGCGGCGCGGAAATATGACCGCGTTGTCCAGTTGGGCACCCAGCGCCGGAGTTGGCCGTGGGTCATCGAGGCGATCGAGGCGTTGCATGGCGGTGAATTGGGGAAACTCTTTTATGCCAAGTCATGGTACGCGGCTCATCGCGGCTCCATCGGCCATGGAAAAGTCGTGCCGGTTCCAGAATGGCTCAATTACGACCTATGGCAGGGACCGGCGCCCGAGACGCCCTACCGGAGCAATGTCATTCACTACAACTGGCATTGGTTTTGGAACTGGGGCACGGCGGAGATGGGCAACAATGGTGTTCACGCCCTGGACCTGGCCCGCTGGGGATTGCGGGTCGAGGCGCCCCTAAGGACAACGTGCGGCGGCAATCGCTATCATTACAACGATGATTGGGAAACGCCCGATACCGCTATCGCCACCTTCGATTTTGACCATCAGGGCATCTCCTGGGAGGGCCAGAGCTGCGACCCCCGCGGCGATGAGGGCAGCGGTTTTGGTGTCAATTTCTACGGCGAAAACGGCACCCTCTCCATTGCCGGCAATAGTTACAGGATTTATGACCTGAAGCAAAAGGTGGTCCGGGAAACCAAGGGCAATTGGGACGACATCCGCCACTTCGCCAATTTCCTGGACGCGATTCGGCTGGGCAAGCCCTTGAACGCGCCAATCGCCGAGGGGGTCAAGAGCACCCTTCTCTGCCACCTGGGCAATATCGCGTGGCGCAGCGGCCACACCGTAAACCTCGACCCCAGCTCCTGCCGAATCGTGGGCGACGAGCAAGCCGCCGCGCTGTGGCATCGGACTTATCGCCCCGGCTGGGAACCCAAGGTGTAACGAGCCAGCGCTGCCTTTACCAACTCCCTCATGGTTGTTCTTGAACCAAGGTCGCTTCCGGCGGGTGAACACCCCATGATCCCCGGGCTGGATTGGTGATAACGTGCTGACGTTACTTTGTTTACCATGCGCAAACGAAACACCCAATCCAGCACGCCTTCTCGCCCCGAAGCCCCCGCCCCGCTTGCGCCCTTGCAGCCGGGGCATACGCCGCAGCCGCCGAAGTCACAAACTTCTCCCCAATCCAACTCCCCGCAGCGCAGTCCAAAGCAAGTTGAACTTGCCTTACGAATGCCGGCAGCCCATTCAGCCGCGGTGGCGGGTACCTTCAACAATTGGGATTGTCAGAAGACTCCCATGCGCCGCGAGGACGGCGTGAACTGGAAGGCGCGGCTTAGGCTGAGCCCGGGCCGGTACGAGTATCGTTTTCTGGTGGACGGCCAGTGGTTGAGTGATCCAAACGCGGAGGAGACCGTGGGCAACCCATTCGGAACCAGCAACTCCGTGCTGGTCGTATGACAATGCGCCGTGGCGGATTACGTGGCCCGGCTCGAATCCAAATCGCGGAGCATCTGGTGAATCGTTGTGAAGACCTGAGTCCAGTCGAAGGACTTGGTCAAGTACGCAGTCGCGCCGAGCTCGTGGGCTTTGCCTTTGTCCTCCCACAGATCCGAAGAACTGAGCACCACCACTGGCAGTTCCTTGAATGTCGGCTGTGAGCGCAGCCATTTAAGCACCTCGAAGCCGTCCTTGACCGGCATTTTCAGGTCCAGCAACAATATCGAAGGGAGCGGATACTTGGCCCGGTCATTAAAGCCGTTGGATCCCGCCAAATACGAAATCGCCACCGCGCCATCCCGCACGTGCTGAATCGGATTTTGAAATCCGAGTTTTCTCAGGGCACGCGTCAGCAGGAAGACGTCATTCGAATCGTCCTCCGCGTAAAGGATTGTCTGCGTTGCCATATTTAATGTGATAAACGGACGCCCTTCAATTTGCCCCTGCTGGCTTCATCTTTTTGGCCACGGAGCCGGTAGAAGATTCAACTGGCGTTGGAACCTCGGGCTACAGGGCGGCACTCAAAGACTGTTCCCGCATTCAAGCCCGATACTGACAACTCCACGCGAAGCCTGCAAGCCAATTCCGCCAGTTTCGCGATTCCGCCTATTCCACGGTTAGAACCCGGAAAAGCCTGACAGGTTTCCTCTTTTCCTTTATCAGATTTGTCTCACGAGTATAATGTGGAATTCTTAGTTCATGAACTCCAGAATCCTCATCTCCTTCGGCGCACTGGTCGCCCTGGCGCCAATACTCAACTCCCGGGCTGAAACGGCTCACGCGACCTTCTGGTGCCTCTCCCTTCAATGCCAGCAGGCGAAGGGCCCCGGCACCGCAACCTTGGACATCAGCTCCGTCCCGGGGCCGCCTTTCAATGGAGAACTGTTCCCCTACAGCGGAGACACTTATGCCGGCTATTTCTACCTGAATACCAGCAGCGGACCGATCAACGGCGCTCTCTACGTTAACTTGCCCCCCTTTGCCGACCAGGACTCTAACGGGTTCGACGATTTCTTCGAGTTCAACCTGGCGGCGGCGGGGACAACCTCCGGCTCCTTCCAAACGGCCATCGGCAACGGCACCCTCACCGCCGTCTGGAACCGGGCGGCCGGCTCGGCGGACGGAACCTGCACGATGGACCTCAAATATCCGGGTTTGGGTGACCTTGGCCAGTTCCCGGTCACCTTCGAAGTGCTTTCGTACTCCGGCCCATTGACCTACACTCCTGGCACGAACATCGTCAGCGGGAAAATCGAGCTGGCTCAGACGGGCAACACCGCCAACCTTCTCGGCGGCTCGGTAGAATGTGTCAAATCGGCCACCAACCGCTTCAACATGCTCTTCCTCCAACCCGGCATCTGGACCAACGCCGCAGCCCAGAACCTGACTTACACAAACGAGGTTTTCGAGCGCGATGCCCGCTGGCCCACAAACTACTACGGCTATGTCGATTTCGAGGACGGCGACCCCAGTACCGCCGCTCCCGACTATTACACCTGGGTGCTCTCCATCGACGACCTTAACGACGCCAACCACAACGGCATCCCGGATTTTAGCGATGATCCCACCGCAGCGCCGCCTCGACCGGCGTTGTCGCTGGCACTCACAGCTACAAACCTCCTGCTCACCGTCCGTGGAGCGGTTGGACAAACCAATCTCCTCCAGGAAAACTCCTCACTGACCGGCGCCAATTGGCAAACCGTCGCGACGGTTGTCCTGACAAACAGCCCACAAGTCGTCCCGCTGGACTTGCCCATATCCCAGCGCCGCTTCTGGCGTCTCCAGACTCAGTGATCCCAAGAAATGACCAGCAAGCATGCACACGAAGGATGCCAAAGCAGAAAATGAATGCCATGCACAACAACTTTCCACCTCTGGGGCGTGAAGCCCAAACCGTCTTGCCGAACGGTCAGCCGGTGACCCAGTCACAGACCCTCGCAATTGCCAAGCGACGAGGCTTTCTCCACTGCTTCAGGCTCACGCCTCTGGCTCTCCCGCTTCTCGGTATAGCCTTGCTGACCGGAGCGGCGCGAGGGGCTCATGCCAAAGACGTTATCCAGGCGGACGTGTGCGTTTATGGAGGCACGGACGCCGGTGTTATCGCGGCGGTGCAGGCCGCGCGAATGGGCAAGACGGCGGTTATCGCGGAGTTCGGCGACCA
Source organism: Limisphaerales bacterium (assembly GCA_046703605.1). Lineage (GTDB taxonomy): Bacteria > Verrucomicrobiota > Verrucomicrobiia > Limisphaerales > UBA8199 > JAJYHY01. Next base: position 1,985 of record JBJKSV010000338.1, on the reverse strand, counting down.
CCTGGGTGGCATCACCTCTGGCGGGCTGGGCGCGACAGACACCGGCAACAAAGCGGCCATTGGGGGGCTGGCGCGGGAATTCTATCATCGGGTTGCCCTGCATTACGCCCAAGACAATGCCTGGCAATTCGAAACAAAGCACCACTACTTCTCAGGCCGCAACGGCCGCTCAACCCTCAAGGAATTCCAAGCGCCGTACGCGATCATGTGGACGTTTGAGCCGCACGTCGCCGAAGACATCTTTTTCCAAATGGTGAACCAGGCGAGGGTGCCGGTTTATTTCGAACAGCGCCTTGTCTCGGTGAAGAAGGTCGATGGTCGAATCCGAGAGATCACGATGGAGAATGGCAAGGTCTATCGCGCCGCGATGTTCATCGACGCCACCTATGAAGGCGATCTCATGGCGATGGCCGGCGTGAGTTATGTCGTCGGACGTGAGGCCAATTCGCAGTATGGCGAGACGCTCAATGGGATCCGGGCCAAGACGCCCTTTCATCAGTTTGCCGTCCCAGTGGACCCTTACATTGAGCCGGGCAACCCGGCCAGTGGTTTGCTGCCGTATATTCAACCGGTCGATCCCGGAACGCCCGGCAGCGGCGACCGCAGTGTTCAGGCCTACAATTTCCGGCTCTGCTTTACCCAAGACCCGGCCAATCGGCGCCCGTTGACACCGCCGCCAGGCTACAAGCCCTCTCAATACGAATTGCTGGCGCGTTATCTGCAGGCGCTCGTGGCGGCGGGAAAGAAACCGCGCCTGGGCCAGTTTTGGAATCCAATCTGGATGCCTAACCAAAAGACCGACGTCAACAATAACGGCCCATTCTCGACCGACTTCATAGGCGAAAACTACGATTACCCGGAGGCCGATTACGCAACCCGGCGGAAGATCTGGCAGGCGCATCAAAACTTTACTCGCGGCTTTGTCTATTTTCTCGCAACCGATCCGCGCGTGCCCGCCAACATGCGAGCCGAGATGCAAAAATGGGGTCCCGCCAGGGACGAGTTCACCGATTCAGGCGGATGGCCTTCCGCACTCTACGTTCGCGAGGCGAGGCGGATGGTTTCGGATTATGTCATTACCCAGCACGACTGCCAAGGCAAGGTGAAGGCCGCGGACAGCGTCGGTTTGGCTTCTTACGGCATGGATTCACACAACTGCCGGAGACTGGTCAAAAACGGGCATGTCGAGAATGAAGGGGATGTTCAAGTCGGCGGGTTTCCGCCTTGGCCGATCTCGTACCGCGCCCTTGTCCCCAAAATCGGCGAATGTGAGAACCTGCTGGTGCCCGTCTGCCTTTCAGCGACGCATATCGCCTATGGCTCCATTCGCATGGAGCCGGTATTCATGATCCTGGGCCAGTCGGCGGCGACTGCGGCCGCAGTGGCCACTGACGCGGGCCTTCCGGTGCAGAAGGTGCCCTATGATGAAATGCGGGCGCGGTTGATCCAGGAGAAGCAGATCCTGGATTGGACATCTCACAGCCCTTAACCGGCTGCTGGCGCCTCCCGGTGGCAACCTTACGGGATCCTCTCTACCGAGTGGGCGCTTGGTTATTGGTCGGGCTGGATTCGATCTGGACCTTCTGGTTGAACAGGGTCTTGAACAGCGGAAGCCTGTGAACGACGTCGTTGTACGACACATAGGCGAAGAAAGAAATCAACAGCACTGCGAACGCCGTCGTCGCGTACTCCTGGATGCGGGGACTGAGCGGACGCCCGCGAACCGCTTCAAGCACGGACATAGCAATGTGGCCGCCGTCAAGGACCGGAAGCGGCAACAGATTCAGTATGGCCAGGCTGATGTTGAGCAACACCATGAACCTGAGCGCCAGGCGAAAGTCGGCCCTTAACTCGAGCGCGAGCATGGGCAGAATGCCGACGGGCCCGCTCAGGTCGTTGACACCCACCTTTGTTACTTTGGATTGAGCAATGGCGGCGATGGTGTCGAAGGTCTGCTGGCATACCTCTCCGACCAATGCCCAGGG
>JBJKSV010000337.1:0-4113 GCA_046703605.1 Limisphaerales bacterium | reverse complement strand
CGCTAATCCTTTCGAGCCTGTCTTCTCAAACAGGCTCTTAACGGCGGCGGGCCAGGAAGGCCTCGGCGCGCCGGGTAATCTCGTCGGAAATCCGCGCATCGGCGACAGCACGGAGGAGCTTTCTTGCCGCGGCCCGATCACTGCGGTAGAGCGACCGAGCCAGGGTGATGCCCGCCATGCCGGCTTCATTGCGAAGCTCAGGATCGGTAAAGCAGGCCTCAATGGGCGCCGCGGCCTCGGGGCTTCGCACGGAGGCGAAGGCGGAAAGCAGGAGCCGCTTTTCATCCACACGCGTGGCCTGCTTCATAGCGCCCAGCGCCGCCTCCAGCCGCCCATCAACGGGGACATCATCCGAGGATTTCACCAGCCGCGCGACTCCCTGGATGGCTAATATCCGCGCCAGCGAGGTTTGCTCCGAGTCCGACGCAATCGCCAAAAGCGGGTTGACCGCTTCGAAATCCGGCCAGTTGGACAAGGCCCGAACCGCCCCCTGCTTGACATCCGCCTCGGCGCTGGAGACCCCCTCAGAGACGGTCTTCAGGGCCGTTGGGCCGCCGAGGACAGCCAGGGTTTCGAAGATGACCGAGGACTGCTTTGGACTGGCATCCGGCAAGAGCGCAACCAGTTCTTGGGCGGCGGCGGGCTTATCCTGCACTCGCGTGGCGATCTCTCGCAGGGCCGACTCCGCGTCAGGGCTGGCGGTTTCCAGGACGCGTCTGGCGACGGGCGCCAGCTCAGTGTCTCCGCCCAGAACAGCCAGGGCAGCCCAGGAGGCGCTGGCAACATCTGGATCAGAAGTGCCCGCATAGTAAAGCAGAGCCGGGATCGCCGCCGCATCTGACCTTTGCGCCAGGGCGTGGATGGCCGGAACCCGGAGCGCCGATTCGCCGTGCGCCGCCGTTTCGGCAATCGCCGCATCCGCGCCGGTCCCATGGATTCGGCCCAGGGTCTCGATGGCCGCCTTTTGAACGGGAGAGCGCTGGCCGGCGGCGAGGCGGAGCAGAACCGGCACGGCTTTGCCAGTGCCAACCTGGCCTAATCGGGCTATCGCGGTGAGTTGAACCGGTTCGTCATCTTCGGCCGCGGCGGCAATGATGTGGTCTTCGGCGGGCGCATCCAGGACGCGCAAAACCGCCATCTGCCCCGAAGCATTCAGTTGAGAGAAGAGGGGCGCCAGGGCGGCGGACGTGCCGGAGCCGTACACCCTCCGAGCGGCGGTAATGGCGGCGATTTGGAGGCGCGGCTCGGTTGTTGAGAGCGCCTCGGCAATGAGTCCCTTGGATTGATCGGGCGCGGCGTTGGCGAGGCCCACGAGCGCTGCGGAACGAACGCCCACGCTTGAAGGCTCTTTGTAGAGTCTGGAGTAGATGGCGGCGGCGCGCTCAGATTGGCGGGCCTTAAGGAGGTTGTCCGCGGCGGCGATGAGGGCGCCGGCTGCGGGCGGGGCGCCGCTTTCAAGTGCCGACCAGAGGTGATCGATGGCGGCGGCGCTGCCTATCTTGGCGAGGGCGGAGCAAGCCGCGAACGCGAGTTTCGGGTCATCGATTTTCTGGGCGATGAGGTCCGCCGATTGCGCATCGCGCCGCTGCCCCAGCGACTGGATCAAGCCAGTCGTCCAGCGCGTATCACCTCCGGCAGCCAAAGCCGCTTGGAGGCTCTCGACCGCTTCGGGCGCGGAGTCCTTCTCCAGGGCGCGCCGGGCGCATTCTTTTAACTCGGCGTCGGAGTTATGGAGCAGAGCGGTGAGGGCGGGCACCGAGTTTGCGGCGCCGATGTATTCGAGCTGGCGGAGAATCCAGACACGCGCCGGCTGGGGCACGGCCGGATCGATGACCTTGGCATCCAGCACCTTCTCCAGCGCCAGCCGTTCGGCCTCCGCGCCGGGCCGGGAGGCATTGAGCACCATCCGTTGCAATTCCATCTCCGGCGCGTAACGCTCGCGGACGTTGACGGCCGCGAGCCGAGGCACCAGGTCGGAGACGGTCTGGGAGAGGTCGGCACTGGCCTTGGAGGCGAGCGCCAGCGAACCGATGAGCAGGAGAAAGGCAAGTCGCATGGCTGAGTCAGCGGTCGAGAATGCTGTGGTGTGAGGCTTGAAAAATCGCACGACGTTATCCTTTGGTTTCGCGGGTTTTGTGTGAGGGTTAGAGGACATAAGGAGTGCGCCGAGGGCGATCCAGCCAGCGGCTGGCATACTCGTCACCAACGATCTGCTCGGTCACTGGGTTCCATTGGACCGGGCGATTAATACGCTCGATAATACCGTTGAGCTGGCAAATCGTCGCGGAGCGATGACCGACTTCGGCCGGGCAGATGGTCTGGCGGCGGCTTCGGATGCAATCAAACCAATTGCCTTCGTGGCTGGAGGATTCGTAGAGGTGGATGTCGTTTGGCGCCAGGGGTTTGTCCTTCAACTCGGCAGGCGTGGTTTCGAACCGCTCGCCGCGGCTGACCAGCACCTCGCCTTCCTCCCCAATGAACTGGATCATTTGGCCGTGCTTGACCGGGTGGTTTTTCCAAACCCGCGTCCCGTCCGCATACACATGCGACTGGTAAGGAGCGCCCTCCCAGCCTTTGGGAATAAACTCGACCGGGCCGGAATCGTCCATGCCCAGCGCCCATTGGATGATGTCGAAGTGGTGCGCGCCCCAGTCGCCGTTCTTTCGCGAGCCGTAATCCCAATAGTCGCGCCAGCCCCCTCCAAAGTCCCCTTTGACCCGTTGGTAATTGTAAGGATACCAGGGTGTCGGCCCGAGCCACCGGTCGTAATCGAACCCGTCGGGAATCGGTTCTCCGGGCAGAGTCTGGGGCGGAGCAAACTCACCCAACTCGGTGTAAATCGTGTGGACTTTGCCGATCCACCCGTTGCGGACCACCTCGCAGGCCTTGCGGAAGGCGTGGTCCGAGCGCTGCTGCGAGCCAACCTGCAAAACGGTGCTGTATTGTTTGGCCAGGTCGCTCACCATCCGCCCTTCCCGCGGCACCAACGTCATCGGCTTCTGCACATAGACATCTTTGCCGGCCCGGATCGCCGCGATAGTAATCATCGCGTGCCAATGGTCGGGTGTGATCACAAACACCGCATCAATATCGTCGCGGGCCAAAACCCGTTCGTATTCATTATACGCATCGCACCCCTTGTAGGACCCAAAGCCGGCCTTCTGCGCATAAACCCGCTCGGTAAGGGCCTTGGCCCGTTCCCGTTTAGTCCGATCCACATCGCACACCGCCTGGATTTGGACATCGCTCCGGCCCAGGCAATAATGGTGATGTGAACTCATCATCAGCCCCATCCCAATTAACCCCACGTGAATCCGGTTGCTCGGGGCGGCGGCGGCGAACACCGTGGAGGGAACAACGGTGGGCAAACCCAACGCGGTGCCGAGAATGGCGGTCGATTTCAAAAAATGACGACGACTTAATGGAGGAGCTTTCATGATGGCCAAAATGACAGATCCAGGACCCCTATGTCAACGGATTGCTAGCGGTCTTTCGCTTGTGGCGCGCATCTCCACAGCAACCCTCTGTTACCTTTGTCCCTTCTGTTCACCTTTTCTGCTTTCTGCTTTCATAATTTCTGCTCCGCGCGCCATCGCCTAAATCACCGCCTCGCTCCTCCTGGCCCTTTCCCTCGCCCTCTCTCCCGTTCTCGGCGGGGTAGGCACTTGAATTGTCCGTAGCTGACATTGGCTGCCATTGAGTGACATTGGGTGTAACCGGGGAAAGGCTGAAACGCTGAGATACGGCGGAGATGGAAGATAGGAAACGGGAGACCCTGAAAGGCTGAAGTGCTGAAACTCTGCGGAGATGGAGTGGGCCGTGAGTTTGCGGGGGTGGGCACTTGAATTGCCCGCAGGTGACATTGGCTGACATTGGCTGACATTGGGTGTAATCAGGGAAAAGCTGAAACGCTGAGATACGGCGGAGATGGGAGCCGCCGAAGAGCTGAAATGGTGAAACCCTGCGGAGGGCAGCCCGGTTCAAGATGTCATTTTTATTTTTCACTCTCTACTATGTATTGGGCTGCCAAACGGTGCGTTAGCCGGACAAACGGCAAAAAAAGTTGAAAAAGGTTGATTTTCCGGGGCGAAACCGAGCGGGAGGGCTGCGGGC
>JBJKSV010000336.1:0-2699 GCA_046703605.1 Limisphaerales bacterium | reverse complement strand
CAATGCCAAACCCGCCAAAACGCGGGTCTGCCCCAAGTTAGCAGCAACCATGCCGCTTCCGATCCATGGGGAGGGCGCTGCCAGAGACGCGCCGGCCTGGACGAAAGCGTCCATGTCTAACCACTCTGCGAACCCGAATTTCGCGGATCTTCTCAGGTCTCTGGGGTGGACCATTTTGTCCACCCAGGCGGCTCGGTTTGTCCACCCTCATCACTGACTTGCAGCAGGCCGAAAGGCCTTGATCCCGTGCTTCCGCATCAGTTGGAAGAATGCGCGCCGGTGCTTGCGCGCGGCCACGGCGGCCCTCGCGATATTGCCTTCGTGGGCGGTCAGAAGTTCCTGGACATAGCACTTCTCGAACTCCCTGATGGCCTTCGCCTTTAGCGTCTTGAACGAGCAATCCTCCCGCTCGTCGCACGACGAGGGCAATTGGATGTCGTCCATGCTCACCAACGGCCCGGCGGAAAGCAGGACGGCCCGCTCGATGATGTTTTCCAGCTCACGGACATTTCCAGGCCACGCGTACGCCATAAGCCTCTGAACTGCCCCCGGGGAGAGCATCTTTGGGCTGCGGTTGAACTGATTCGCGTATTTATCCAGGAAATGTCGGGCCAGGAGTGGGATATCTTCTGTCCTCTGCCGCAGCGGAGGCAGTTCAATTGGCACCACGTTCAACCGATAATACAGGTCTTGCCGGAACCGGCGGGCCTTTACGGCCTCCTCTAAATTCGTATTCGAAGCCGCGATGATCCGAACGTCCGCTCTCCAGGTCTTGGTCGATCCCAATGGCTGAAATTCGCCCTCCTGAAGAAATCGCAGAAGCTTCACTTGCGCGCCGAGCGGCAAGGCGTCCACCTCGTCCAGGAAAAGGGTTCCCCCGTCAACCGCGCGCAGCAGACCCGGAGTTGCGGCGTTAGCTCCGGTAAATGCCCCCTGTTCGTGGCCGAATAATTGATTCTCGGCCAACTCGACCGGGATTGCGCCGCAATTCAAAGCCACGAAGGCCTTTTCCGAACGGTCGCTGAGGTAGTGGATGGCTCGAGCGCAAATCTCTTTGCCGGAGCCCGTCTCTCCCAGAATAAGAACGCTGGCGTTGCACTGGGCGACAGACGGAATTCTCCTGATCGCGGCGAGCAAGGCGGCGCTTTCGCCAACAAAGGCCTTTAGGCCCAGCTTCTCCTTGAGATTGTGCTCTGTGTACGAGGGAGAACGCGGTCCCGCGCACAATCGCCATACCCGTGGCAGCAAATCCGTTGGGCGTAGCGGCGCCAGCAGAAAGTCCTGGGCGCCGGCGGCGAGAAGCTCGAACACCTCCTCCGGGACGGTCGCGTTTGCCAAGGCCAGGATTGGCAAATCCGGCGACACGCACCTGACCGCGCGTACAACCGCCCTTGCGCGCTCGGGTCGCTCCTCTGGCAAACATACCAAGAGCAGGTCCGGGCGAGAATCCTGGATGGCCCGCATGCACGCCTCCGGGCAAGTGGGCGACCCGCACTCCTGGAGGGCAGCCTGACTCATGGCGAAGCCGCCGCCCGCCGCGGCGTTGTCCAGGATCTCTCTGGCGCAAACCGGCAGTGGATCGTCGGCAGAAAACGCCAAAGCCAGAATATTAAGCCGCTGGTGCATGAGCCCTCTCCCTTCAACTGGATCCCCAAGCCCCAATGGTCCCAGCGCAGCCTGGCAGAGCCAAAAGCCACGTCTGGAGCCGATTCTGCGCAAATGACCTCTCAACACCGGGCATAAATGAGTTGATTGGCGAAACCCTCCAAAGGGAGCGATTCCAGGATTCGGTTGAATCCTAATGCGCATCAGAAGTAGATGTCAAATGCATTGTTTGGAATCGGGTTTCTTAAAGCATCGTTGACCTCTGCCAGTCCTCCTGGTGGCGTAATTGATCGCGGGCAGACCGGTATCAAAAGGGCAGCCGTCCCGCCTCGCGGAGCATCGTCTCCAGCTTTTTGGGACGGCCATCGGCGCCCCACATTTCAGGAATGCCGTTGAGGTATGCAAGCAGCCGGGCGGGCGTGACCTCGGCGGCATAGGGGCTGGATTCCAGCCACTCCGCAAACGCGCCGGCGGTCGCGGCCAGGCGCATGGCCGGGCTGGCCTCGTCCAGGGAAACGGCATTCCCCGTGTAAGGCACCGACCAGGAATGTTCGCGATACTCCGACGTGCCCGGCAACCGGTAGCGGATGCGGACGGTGCCCAAGTCGCCTTCGCCCTGCGAATTGACCGCCAGCACGTATAGGGCGTTGCCGGATTCCGCGGCGCCGATTTCCGCCGCCGCCACGGTATTGTCCCGGAACTGCTCCTTCGTGAGCTGATGCTTCCGATAGCCGATCTGCCGGTAGGCCGTCACCCGGGCGGGATTGAACTCGACCTGCACCTTCAAATCCAAAGCAGCAACCTTGAGGGCGCCGGCGAGCTTTGCCGCGAAATCCGTCGCCGCCTCTTCCGGCGTATTGATGAACCCGTAGCGCCCGTTGCCATCGCGCGAAAGCTCTTCCAGCAGGTAGTCGTTGTAGCCTTCCCAGCCCACGCCGAAGCAATCCAAGGCGACGCCTTGCTTCCGATGCGACTCGACGCTCTTGCCCAGCGCGGCCGGATCGACGTTGCCCAGGTTCGCCGCGCCATCTGTGAGGAGCACCACGCGGTTGATGCCGTTGGCCAGGTAATGGCGCAGGGCGGTTGCGTAAGCG
>JBJKSV010000335.1:0-4086 GCA_046703605.1 Limisphaerales bacterium | reverse complement strand
CATAATTGGTGACTCCTGGAATCATATCCTCTTTTGGAGCGAGCGCGGGGACCCAGAAATCGTGAATAACGTCCGCGGCCTCCAGGCGCACGAGCAACGCGCGCCCTACCGGAATATGGACTTCATTAGCCGTAATAATTCCGAGCTTGGGATAATGAATCTCCCACCACCATTCATGGCCGATGACCACGATGTCGGGGCTTCCACGTTGGGGCGGGTGGGAAACATGCATTGCCTGAACGGTGAGCACAAAGATCCACACCAGCAGCAGAAACGGGATGACCGTCCAGAGGATCTCCAGGCGCTTGTGCCCAAAGATCTGGCGAGGCTCGGAGGTCCCGGGCTTCGCCCGGAAACGAATCAGGTTATAGACCATCAACCCGACCACCACCGCCAGAATGGCCCCGCAAATCATGAGGACCGCAAACGAAAGGGACGTAATCCCCCTGGCCTGCGGGGAGGCGGCATCGAACACTGGAACAGCTCGCATTAATTGAGGCTTTTCTGTCGTTGCTCACGCCCGGCGGCTCAATGGGGTAAATACCCCATATCGGTCATCCAGTCGGGCTGATGCGGCAGGAGGCGCTTGAGGGAAAAGCAGAAATTGGGAAAGCAGAAAGCAGAAATCGAGGGCAATTTCTCCAGTTCCGTAGGAACGGCATCTCGGCGCACCACGACTATGCCGGAGCGGCGCATGGCCGTCACGGTCATGGCACATTCCCCTTGTGGAGTTGGTTGTTGTTCCTTCCGCTGCTCATCTATACCACGGCTGTTTGGCGTCTCATCCGTCTGCTCAGGAGAGAGCCAGCGCGCAATGCAGTCACCGAGCAGGAGGTCGTCGGCCGGCGGTTATTGGCGTTTGAGCTTGAGGGCGAGTTCGACAATTTCATCGACCTCACCGCCGAGTTTCCGGAGCCCTCAGCCATCCGTCGTTCTCCATCCTACCGCCGCTTCGCGATTCTCGATGGTTCAGCACCCAGGCCGGAGGCACTGCATGCGGCGGTTGCCAGCCTTTGGCCTGGCCGGACATTCATTCACGGTGCGCAGGGGCATGGCCCGACGGGTCTCTTTGCGCTTGCTGTGCTACTCAGTTCTGGCGTGGCTCGAAATGTCGAGGATGGCCTGCGGATGCTTTCGGCTGTCCGCCCCGCCATTCGCCAGCGTTTCGGCGGCGCGTGCAGAAGCGTATGGCAACGCTAATCCGCGCTGATAAACGCTAATCCGGCGGGATGGATGGTCGAAGGAGCTTGCTTGCGCCCGGCAATCAGGTGATAAAGCTAGTGTTGAATGGCCTCGGGACCGAGCGGATCCGGAGAGCGGTGGTAGTGCCCGGCCAGCGAGTAAATGAAGCTGACGTAACAGTGAACCTGCTCAGCCTTGCGGCTGAGCAGGTTCCAGCATGAGTTGCTGGAGATTTTATGAATGGTTTAGGTTATACAAAGATTATCCGCCAGCGGAGCCACTCGCCCGTCGGCGTGGCTCAGCTTTGGATCGTTCTGCATGAAGCGAATTTATATGACAACTCGAAGCGAGTGGCGGCGCTGGCTGGCCGAGAATTACGCCCGGGAGAAGGACGGAATCTGGCTGGTCTATTACAAGCGGGAGACAGGCAGGCCCTCGCTTGAGTATGAGGAATCCGTGGAGGAAGCACTCTGCTTCGCCTGGATTGATAGCATCATCAAGCGAATCGACGCTGACAGCTATTGCAGGAAGTTCACGCCCCGGAAGGACGACAGCGCATGGTCGAGACCAAACAGGAGGCGAGTGGAGAGGATGATCAAAGCAGGGAAAATGACGGAATCGGGGCAGGCAAAAGTCGATGCCGCCAAGAAACTGGGACGTTGGGCGGAGGACCCGCGACCGGTCATCAATGTGGATGTTCCTCAGGACTTGTCTGAAGCCCTTGACCGAAACCGGGAAGCGATGGTTTTCTTTGAGAATTTGGCGCCGACTTATCGGAGGCATTTCATTTGGTGGATTGTGACTGCGAAGCGGCCGGACACGAGGGCGAAGCGCATCAAAGAGTCGGTGACGCTTCTTGCCAGAGGTGAGAAACTTGGACTTAAATAATGCAGAACCCGGCGGGTACTGCTCGTTATGATGCTGAGAACAGACGATCAATTGGCGGGCGAATTGGTTCGCGCGATCACGGCACTGCCGTTGAATTAAGGAGGGTTCCCTGTCTCCTGCTCCTGATCATGATCTTGCTCCCTAAGTTGCTCTGGGGGAGCAAGATCATGAGCAAGAGCAAGATGGCGTAGGTTCTTTGCTTAATTCAATGGCAGTGGTCCCTCGCGGAGCGAGTAGGCAGCATCCCACAGTATTGCGGCGCGCGGAGGACTGCGCGCCCTGCCCACAGATTGGTGCCGTTTTGTTCGTGGCACGAGATATTCGGGTTCGAGCTTGGGTATTCTTCCCGCGCGCTTTCGTCCCCCCCGCTCAACTTTTTTGACTTTTTTTGCCGTTTGTCCGGCAAACGCGCCGTTTGGCAGCCCAATACACAGTAGAGTGAAGACCGGTTGACAGCATAGAAGAGGGGGTTATTGTGAAGTCACACAATACTTATTCCATAAGTTGAATCACCGGATAAGATGCCGCACTTCGTCACTCACCTCGAATGCGCCCTCTGCGGGCAGAATTACGATCCCACGCTGGTGCATAATCTGTGTACGGCCTGCTCCAGGCCGCTATGGGTCCGATACGACCTGGAGTCGCTCGGGCGAGGCTTTTCGAAATCGAGCCTGGCGGGGCGGCCTGGCAACCTTTGGCGTTACCTGGAGATGCTGCCGGTGAAGGACCCGGCCAGGATTGTGTCTCTGGAGGAAACAATGACCCCGCTGATAGAGGCCAAGCGGCTGGCGGGCGAGTTTGGCCTGCTCCGGTTGTTCATCAAAGACGAAAGCCGCCTGCCGACGGGCAGCTTCAAGGCGCGGGGCATGGCAATGGCGATTTCGAAGGCGAACGAATTCGGAATTCGGGAAGTGGCGGTGCCCACGGCGGGCAATGCCGGAGGCGCGCTGGCCGCCTACGCCGCGCGAGCGGGGATGGCGGCGAGGGTGTTCATGCCGGAGGACACGCCGGCAATCAACAAGAAGGAGTGCTTCCTGGCCGGCGCCCAGACTTACCTGGTCAACGGCCTGATTACTGATTGCGGACGCATCGTGGGGGAGGGAACGAAGATGAAAGGCTGGTTTGACGTGTCCACTCTCAAGGAGCCCTACCGCATCGAGGGCTAGAAAACGATGGGACTCGAACTGGCCGAGCAAATGGAATGGGAACTGCCCGACGCTATTCTTTATCCGACCGGCGGTGGGACCGGCCTAATCGGGATGTGGAAGGCCTTCAACGAGCTGGAAACGCTCGGCTGGCTTAGGTCTTCGCGGAAGCCCAAGATGTTCTCGTGCCAAAGCGACGCTTGCGCTCCCATCGCAAAAGCATTTGCCCGCGGAGAACGGTTCGCCACCAAGTTCGAGAATGCCGCCACCATCGCCAGCGGCATTCGTGTCCCGGCGGCGGTGGGCGACTTCATGATTCTCGACGCCGTTCGGCAGAGCGAAGGCGCGGCACTGGCAACGCCGGAGGCGGACATCCCGCGGTGGATGCGGCTGGCGGCCTCGCGCGAAGGGATAGCGCTTTGCCCGGAAGCGGCGGTGTGCCTGGGCGCCCTGGAGGTCCTCTTGCAGCGGGGGACGCTCAAACGCGACGACCGGGTCGTTATTTTTAACACCGGGGCCTCGCAGAAGTACCCGGAGGCGGTGCAAGAGCAATTGCCGCGCATTGACATCACCCAGCCCCTGGATTGGGCCAAAATCTGACCGGCTCGAGTTATGGATATCCTCATTACCGAGGACCTGCGGCACCCGGCTCTGGAGCGGCTTGCCCGGCGGCTTTCGGTGGTGAGCGACGCGGGGCTGTGGAAGGACCCGGGGCGCCTGGCCTTGGAGATTGTCGGCGCCCGAGCGATCCTGGTGCGCAATCAGACGCAGGTGACCGCGGACCTGATAGAAGAAGCGCCGCGCCTCATTGGCATCGGGCGCATAGGGGTCGGCCTGGACAACATCGACGTCTCCGCGGCCACCCAACGCG
>JBJKSV010000334.1:0-3790 GCA_046703605.1 Limisphaerales bacterium | reverse complement strand
CTCTTAAAACGGTTCGCAGCCATCGGCATTTCGAAAAGCCGAGCGAGAAGCGCCGCCGCAAAGAGAAGGCCGCCCGCTTTTCGGCCATGCTCAGCGCCCGCTACGCCGACTTGTAGTTATTGAAAGGCGCGTGGAAGAAGACACACCGGCGGTGGCCCGCGGTTATTCCTTGCCTTTCTGAGCCTTCGGGGCGCCGGACCTGTGGACCACCTCGGCGGTCTATCTCGTCCTTGCGGTGTGGACCTTTGGAATGGTGCGGCGCCGGCTTGCTCCGGCGTCGCATCGGGGTCAGATGATTTCACACAACTGAGGTCTATGTATTCTCTCTCCACCTGTTGGAACTCTCACCGGCACACGGATGGGCGCGCCATGCTCCGCGAAATCCGCGAGTTGGGCTTCGAGTACGCCGAGTTGAGCCACGGCACCCGCATCAGCCTGCTGCCCGGCATCCTCGAAGCCGTCGAAGCCGGTGAAATCCGCATATCGAGCCTGCACAATTTCTGCCCGCTTCCCATGGGCATCAACTACGCCGCCCCCAACATTTATCAGTTCTCCGCCGAGCGCCAGCGAGAACGGGACCTGGCGGAACGCTACACCTTAAAAACCATCGAGTTCGCCCAGCGGGTGAACGCCCCCGCGATCGTGCTCCACCTGGGCAGCATCAACATGAAGGACTACACGGACAAGCTCTTGGCGATGCTCGAGCGCGGCCAGAAAGAAACCCCGAAATACGAGCGCCTTTGCGCCGAGTTGGATGCAAAACGCGGGGCCAGGAAAGAGGCCTTCTTCGAGCGCGTCAAAGAACTCCTCAAAAAGCTGCTCCCCGCGGCCGAGTCACGCGGCCTTCGTTTCGGCGCGGAGAATCGGCAGGCGCTCGAGGAACTGCCGGTCGATAGCGATTTCCAGTTTCTCTTCCGCGAGATTGCCAGTCCCAACCTGGGGTATTGGCACGACACCGGCCACGCCCAGATCAAGGAGAACCTCGGATTCATCCAGCACGTCATGCACCTGGAGAGCCTCCAGGACCAGCTCGTCGGCTTCCACATCCATGATGTCCGCTTTCCGGGCCGCGACCACTGCCCCCCCGGCTCCGGCACCGTCGATTTCGCCGCGCTCAAGCCGCTGGTCAAGCCCCAGCACATCAAAGTCTTTGAACTCAGCCCCAGCCTCACGGTCGATGAGGTCAAGAGCGGCGTCGAGCACGTCAAGCGCATCTGGGGCGAGGGGTGATCGGTCCTACTGAACAAACACCCGGTATTTCTGCAAAACGCGGCGGGACGCCGGCGAAACCCGCGGGCGCGGACGCCTGCGCCGCATTTTGAAAAGACGCTCTAAGCATGGGGCATCGGGCATTTCTCGTTGGCGGCGGCGCGGAGGTGGGGGCGGCTCCGCCGCACAGGTTCGGGGGTGGGTTTGAACCTTCCGCAGGCTTCCGTAGCTTCCCGTAAGTTTCCGTAAGTTTCCGAGAGTGGCATTTTTCAAAAGGGGGTTCAGGCTATTGGCGTCCGAGGTGGTCTGGCCGGCGCGCGAGGTTCATTTCTAAAGCGAAAGGACGTACTCGATGAGGTCGTGAACCTGCGAGGCCGAAAGCTTCGAAGTGGCGCCGTGGCGGAACTCTTCGTGGGCGGGGTCGCCGATGTTGCCCTCCGGCCCCATCGCATAGTAGGCGTAGAATTGATTCGCCATGTTGGCCTCGGTGACCAGCAGACTGCGGTTGGCGGTGTTATGGTCCTCCATCGACTTGAAGCTCGTGGCGCCGTAAAGGGTGATCAGGTTGGTGATCAAGTTGTTGGCGTCGTTCTGGAAGGTATTGGACATGCCGGCCATGTCCAACAGGGTGGCCAGTCGGCCCAGCGTGTCGTAATAGAAGCGGGCGGCGGTTCCTGCATTTCAGATTTGAGATTTGAGGTTTCAGGCTATCGACTTTGGGTGTCTGCCCCAGACCTTGGAGAAGTTGTGGCGGTGTGCCACCACGCTGCGGAGTTCGTCATTTCCCGCCTCCAGAGGGTTGTCGCAAGCCGATCTCCCACTCCACTCAACGCGACGGTGACGTTTCCTTTCGGGTCATCTTTATATGCCGCCATCTGCTTGCCCTGGTAAGTAACCCAAACGCCAGTGTTAATCGAAACCGTTTTGCTCTTTGTTATATAATTCGGATCTATCAATGGGAGGATACATGGTGAATCTCCATCACCATCGAACGGTCCATTTTCCACACCGTTGACGTCAATGAAGTGCTTATTGTACATCCAGGCCCGTAGCGGAGTGTCGGGTAATTTCGCCAGTATCCACGCTTTTCCCGGATAAGCGGATCCCAGCCCCGCGCGAACCGCGATCAGCCGGAATTTTGACGCCACAATGTAAGCAGCCCAAGGGTCCACCCATCCCTGATATTCGCCCATGTCGTCTTTCGAGCGGCTGCACCCTCCGAACCAGCACACGACAAGCTTGTCGGCTATGGAATGGTCTAACAGGTACGCATCCGCCACGGTGCCGACCGGTCCGCCGACCACCACCACCAGCGGCTTGGCGTGAGTCGCGTTTCTGGCGGCGCGAACCATGGCCCGAGCAGCGGCGGATCCGAGCTCTCTCGTGTCGTCTATGTTCCCTGAGGCAGGCTCGATCAAAAGCCTGTTTGCGCCCCGGGTCGCATCAGGAATACCGGTGAAACCACTCCGTCGGGCAGCGGATATGGCATGCACCAGGTTGCTGTACGCCGATTCAAAATATCCAGCAGGCACCCATCCTATGTTATCCGGCCATGTGGTACACATCCCAACCAGATGGATCTTTCCTGCGCTGGCCATGGCCATAATGACGCAGTCGGCTTGTTGGTCCAGTTCTTCATCATTGTCATAAAAGACCGGGCAGGACTGGTCAAAAGGAAGCGGCACCGCCCTCACCTGAAACACCAGCAAAATAACCCCTGCGAAGAGCGGCAAGACTGACAGAAATTTGCATTTGAGATTCTTTGGCATAGCGATGGAGAGCCGAGGAATCGAATTGCGCGGCTGGTTCCCGGCACGAACACAGTCTTTCACGGGGCGGGCCTCGCCTCAACGAAAAACATTGGAATGAGCGGCGGCGGTTTCTTTAGCTGCGGCAATTGCTTCGTAATCCTCCCAAACGGCAAGCGTCACGACATTCAACCGGAAGCGTCAACGCAAGCGCGTCCAGGGGCGCGGTGGCTGTCTCGGAAAAGGGAAAAACGGGGAAAAGGGTCGCGATGTTGCCAAACTGCGGTGGTGTTCATTTGGCCGGTGGTTGAAGTCCGAGCGCGTCGCAGTCGTAGTCCAGATGCACGGCGCCGGTTCCCCGGGTGGCCGCCTTCCGGTAAAACGCGCTGTCGTAAGTATAGCCGCTGTGGTCGAGCACCGTGCCGTCCGATTTCTTGAGCCATGTATCACTCAAGGCCCCCGAAGTGTCAAACAGGTTTGTGATGTAATTGCCGCCGGGCAACTCGAGTTCCTGCACCAGCGGGCCGGCGCCCTGGTAATGACAGGTGTAAACCCCGTCCTGGGTTTGAATCGTCTCGAGCCGACCCTGGCTGTCCGGGGTGAAGGTTTCGGACCAATTGCCGCTGGGCTGGGCCAGGGTGAGGGTGTGGGGAAAGCGGTTCTGGTAGGTGTAACTGATGGCGTCGCTGGCCCAGGTATCGAGCGTCTCGCTGCCCAGGGCGCCGTAGAAGGCGCCGAAATTCTGCCAGGTGAAGGTGGTGTTCCCCACGGCATCGCTCATGTTCAGAGGGCGGTTGAGGGCGTCGTAAGTGAAGCCCTCCGCGTGGCAAGAA
>JBJKSV010000333.1:0-2847 GCA_046703605.1 Limisphaerales bacterium | reverse complement strand
CAGCGCCTACCCTGTGGCAGGGCGCGCCATCTGCTAGCATATTGGCCACCTTGGGCGAACTCGGATGAAAAATCTTCAACTCTTTCTTGTCTAGAAACGACACGTCCGTCTATGAGCGACAGTGTTTGCGCGCGAACGAGATTTTTTCTGGGGGCCGGGCGACCGCAACTGGCTCAAGGGCCTTCCCCGTGCTTCCATCGCTTGGCCCAGCGCTTGAGCCGGTGAGAAACGCGGTTTACGGCCCGGGCCACCGTCTGGCGTTTTTCCGGCTCCGGCAGGTTGGCAACGCCCAGAGCCTCCTCGAATGGCGCCCGGTCGTGGTCGCCTTTGAGTATAAGCGATAGAACGGCCTGATCAGTGGCCGACAGGCGCTTGTTGGCGAACGCCTTCAGCGATTCGAGGCGGCGGTCCGATTGCGTGGCCTGTTCCAGAGCCTCTTCCTCCAGCATTGCTAGATCTGCCGGGGTTGAGAGTGACGTCGCCTTGATGCCCGCTGGTTCCGCCGTCTGCTCAAGCGATAAGAACCTCCCTGCGAGCGGCTTGCTCCGTCGAAAGACGTCCTTGATGTGCCGCCAGGCCAACACATGCACGAAGTTTCGGAAGCTCACGCCGCGACTTGGGTCGAACCTCTCCGGGCGGCTGAGGTAGCTCAGGACGGCGTCGTTGACGGCCTGGCTGACATCGTGGTCGTCAGCCAGGGGCCACTCATGGTGGAGGCGGCTGCGAAGCGCATGGTCTCTGAGCACCGCCCTGGCCAGCGCGTCGCTGGCCCCTTCCGCACCAGCGCAAACGGCGAGGTGCAGCAGTCGCCAGCGCAGGTGATCAACGGCGACCGGCTTGGGGACACACCAAACGAGGTGGGAGGCCGCCTGGGCCGGTAGATCGCTCGACTTGGGCTCGGCGCCGAGGAGGAGGAGCGGCAGGTTTGGGCAGGATTTGTGAAGGGCCAGGGCGCAGTTGTGTGGACAGGTGAGGCAGGGGGGCCAATCCAGGATTGCGACATCGGGCGGGTTCGCCAGGATTTCAGGAAGATGAGCATGAGCCTCCTCATGAGGGCAGAATTCCCACTCCGTCTGGCGGTCCGCCTCGCGGACTTCGTCCAGAACGCCGCCTGACGCCATTCCGAAGCAGAGGGTTGCCACCTGAATGAGAGACCGGAGCCTTGGGCTCGTGTTCATGGCCGGGACCCCTTGGCTTGGCGGGTGGGGCGGGTCAGGCGAGCCTGGCGCTGATTCGCTGCTCTTCTCTCTCTGAGAGAGCGCGCCTGGGTCTGAGTTCGGCGCGGGCGTTTCTGGGTTCTTGGGGTTCATAGTATCTTCTTGGCACGAGGTTTACGGGTCGCGGGCGGAAGTGGACGGCATAGACACTCGGTCGGCTGAACAGGAGGTAACAGAGGAAACAGAGGCAAGGAGCGGAGCGAGAGGCCGGTTGCCGGGCACTGCCAGTTGTCCGCGCGCAGGCGCACTCCGGCGCGGTGAGTCGGCGAGACGGCGATTCCGAAGTGTGCTGGCGAGGGACGGGGCTGGGAACGGTTCGAGGCTTGGCCTGACGAAAATGATGGACCTCCCCGCGTCGCTTGAAAGGCTAAGCGGCGCGACCGGCTTAACCTCGAGGCAGCGGCGCGCATGCCGATCTGAACTTGTTGACGGAGATTATCAGGCTCGCCGGATTGCGTCAACGCAAATCTTTAGGCGTGCGGCAGTTGCTTTGTGCGCATCGCACCTCTCCTTTGGCAGGCATGCATTCTCGTGCCAGCGGGGAGCAGCGGCAAGCGTCGCGCGCTCCTTTAACGCCGTAGGGGCCCCGCTGGGGTTAAAGAGCCAGCCCGCGTGGAAGGCCCAAAGAAAGTGAGATGCGCACCCATCCCCGGGACACGAACAGGCAAGGCCCGCCTTCGTGCTTGCTCGTGAGGCATTGCGCGGGGCAGGGTTCTCTAACGTGCGCTACGGCTTTGTCGATGGCCGTGCCTCTCGGACCGGTAGTCAGTGCTTCCCGTCCTTCTGATCTTCCTTTTGGGACTGTTGGTTCCACTGCTTGAGCTGGGGCGCTTTCTTGTAGGTGTCCTGCAAGAGGGTGCGGGCATCCTCCGGGTCCCGGATGACCTTGGGGCGCAGGAAGACCATCAATTCCACGTTCTGGCTGGTCTTGTCCTTCTTCTTGAAGGCCCAGCCCAGGCCGGGAATGTCGCCCAGGATGGGGACCTTGCGGATGGTGTCGGTGACCTGCTTTTGGATGATGCCGCCCAGCACCAGGGTTTCGCCATTTCTTGAGGTAAGGTCGGTGTGGAAGTAACGAGTGTCGATGACAACGCCGCCCAGGACCGTTACACCGGGCACGACGGTGGAGGATTCGGCGTGGATCTTCAGCTCGACGTCGCCGGAGGCGTTGATGTGGGGTGTAACCTCCAAGATGACACCGACGGCCTTGTAAACGAAGTCCTGGATGGTGCCGCCCAGGGCGGGACTGTTTTGGGCGGTGAGAATGGGGACCTGCTGGCCCACGAACAGGCGCCCTGTTTCGTTATCGCGGATGTTGATTTGAGGCTCAGCCAAAACGCGGGCGTCAGTGGTTCGGCGCAGAAACTGCACCAGGAAATCCATGTTGATGGTGTTGGCGAGGACGCCGGTGCGCAGAGAGGTTAGCGCCTGAGCGACCGACGAAGCGGACCCCGCGGGAGGAACGGAAGAGTTGGGGGAATTGAGGACCGAGCGGCCGCCGAACCCGGTCTGATACACGCCCGAGGAGTGGGCCAGAAGCGAATCGTCGTAAACATCCGCCGTAACAACCTGGCTCCCGTTTGGCGACCTGCGGACGCCGAGTATGTCCAGGAAGTCGATGGAGACTACG
>JBJKSV010000332.1:0-4050 GCA_046703605.1 Limisphaerales bacterium | reverse complement strand
CAGGCCATCGGGCGTAACGATGGCGGGGACACCGCTGGCGAGGGCTTCAAGGACAACATTGCCAAAAGTATCGGTGTGGGAGGGAAAGACGAATAGGTCCATGCGCGCGTAGGCGGCTGCAAGGGCTTCGCCGTGGAGGACTCCCGTGAATTCCGCGCGAAGCAATCGCTCGCGGAGCCAGACCTCATCGCCTCCGTGACCCACGATGAGGAAATGGAAGTTGCGGTGGCCCATCCGCTCCAGCTCCTCCTGCACCTGGACGAGGCCGGCGATGTTCTTTTCGACAGAAAGGCGGCCTACGAAGCCGAGGATGTGGTCGCGGCCTGATGCGTCACGGTTGCGCTTGGAGGGATGGAACAAATTGGAGTCGACGCCGCGGGGCATGAGGTGGCAGGGGAGACTGGTATGACGTTCGAGCAGACCGCAAAGCTCGGGATTCGGTGCGAACAGGACCTGCGCCGCGGAGTAGAAGCGAGAGGCGGCGGCCATGGTGATGTCTTCAATGGTCTGGCCGGCGGCGGCGGATTGTTGCGGGGGAAGCAGGCGCAAAAACCACTCGGCGCGGCGGGCGAGGTACTCATGGACATTGGTGTGCCAACTGGCCGCCAGGGGCAGGCCGAGATAGCCGGCGAGGCCGCCGCCCAGCATGCCGACTTCGCTGGGGCCGGTGATGTGAATCATGTCCGGCCTGAAGCGGTCCAGGACTTCTTCAATGAGCGGGATGTGGCGGAGAAAGGCGGGGTCGAAGCGGAGGTCTTTTTCGAGGGCGAAGGAGAGGAAGCCGCGGGGCAGTTCGAGGGTCCAGACATTGCCGTCTTCGACGAATGCCGGCACGCGGTCTCCCGCACGAACGCAGAGAAACGGCAGGTTGTGACGGCGGGCAAAGGCCTCAAAGTGCCGGCTGGTGTGCGCGACTCCGTTGACTTCGTGGAAGGAATCAGGAAAGTAGGCAACGCGGGGCGGATGCGAGGTCATATTCGTGGCCTGAGCCGCTTCGCGAAGCGATTGGATTGGACCTGAAAACGAAGAGCGCAGAGCCTTCAACTCCGCTGTGCTCCGCTCAGGATCACAGTGCAGATTTGCTGATTCGCGAGGGATCGAAGAATCCAGTCTCAACCGTCATTCTCGCCAAGAGCCAGATGCAGTTGTTGGGAGTCGTTCCAGGCCAGGCGCAGGCCGCCAAAGACCGGACCTTTGCCAAGAAGCTGGACCATCCTGATTGTCCAGGCGATGGCGAGGGGCGCGCGGCCGCCGGGCCAGAGCTCACTCAACGGCCGGATAAGGCCGTTGGCATCGGGATGGTAAGCGCGCTCGTCCCAGGTGCGGGAGCCCTGCGGAAAATCGGGGTAGTCCCGGATGGCGTCGAGGGTGGAGCGCAGGATGCGGTGCTTCCAAGGCTCGGCATACTGGGGCATAAAAAGGACGTTGCTCTGCTTCCTGCGGCGAATCTCGTGGACAAATTCTGTAAAGGTGGTGGCGTTGGTGAGGTTGATGTTGGCGTTGGGCTCAACGCCATGGCGATCTCCGCCGGAGATGAGCAGCATGTTCCACTTTTCGGCGAGGCGGCGGACGGCGCGATTCTCTTTCCAGTCGCGCAGGCCGTTGAGTTCAAGTGCATGGAGGTATGCGCCGTTTTTCTGGAGAAATTCGTTGACCAGGAACTCGTGCTTTTCCTGGCCGATGAGGTAGAGGTCCCACATCGGGTGGTTGAAGACCACCAGGACGTGGGGCTCCTTGTTGAGGGCGATCAGGATTACCGTGAGACGCGCGTCGCTGGGGTTGGCGGTGAACTCCTCCAGGTCGGCCATCCATTTTTTCGCACGCGCGCTGGGCAGATTGTGGATGCCGAGATGGAAGGATTGCACGCCGCCGTAGGGGGCGCTCCACTCAACCGAAACCGGGATCTGACGGGCACTGGGCACGGTGCGCAGCAGCATGGGAGCATTGATGTTGTCGTGGTCAGTGATGGAGACCATGGGCGCGACACCGAGGCCTTCGATCTGGCGGGTTTCGAGATCAAAGGCCAGCTTGGGTGTCATGGGCGGCGTCCAGTAACTGCGGGCGTAGTCGATGCGCACGCCGTGCACGGCCTCAGAGCGGCGCTCTAGCCGGGAGAGCAACGGGCGCATCACCGGGTACTGATTGCCGAGATTGGCCAGGAAATCCAGCGTCTCCCTGGACTGATTGGTATGGCTATGCAGGGAGACACCCGTGCGAAAGCCTTTTGCAGCCCCCTGGTCGCGCCACAAGTATGAGATGGTCGAGTTGGCCATTTCTGCTCCTCATTCCGCGATCTAGCTGGAATTTCTGGGCTTAGTATGGGTGGACGCCCGTCAATATGTCGTTAAATTGGTGCAAAAAGCGCTTCAATTGCCGGATGAATCAAGCTGGTTATCAGAATTCCCAATGAATCAGGGAGAACTTCAGGAGATACCGGGAAACGACAGTTTGCAGTGCGGGACATGGACGGGCTGAACATGCCGTGATGCGCGGTGAAAAGCGAAAACCGAGTCTCTCTGGGGCTGGAACCCCATTGATTTTATGGTCTTATCGGCATGACTCAAGATGTGCCCTGTTTCAAAGCAGGCCCCTGGCAACGCGTTGCGGCTGGGCGCAAAGCCGTGTCGTGTTGCCAGCCTTACTCCCGCTGAGGCCATCGCAGGGTCGAGGCGCAGTTTCACCGGTTGCGGCGGCGGTGTCTATCCTTCCTGCTCACCGATGGCCAGGTTGAGTTCCTCCGGGTTGCTCCACACAATGCGCAGACTGCTGGAGACCGGTTTCCTGCCCATGAGGCGGACCAACCCGAGGCAGCGGGACATGATCCAGGGCGCGGAGCCGTCGGGCCAAAGCTCACTGAGGGGCCGGATGGCGCCGTTGCCGTCAGGATGAAAGACACGTTCGTCCCAATTGCGAGAACCCTGGGGGAATTCGGGGTAGTTGCGCGCGGCGTCAATGGCTGACTGGAGGATGCGGCACTTCCAAGGCTCGGCGTACTGAGGCATGAAGAGAATGTCACTCTTTTTCTCTCTGCGAACCTCGTGGACAAACTCAGTGAAACAGCTCGCATTGGTGAGATTGATAACGGCATTGGGCTCAACACCGTGACGGTCGCCGCCGGAGAGCAGGAGGATATTCCACTCATCGGCGAGGCGGCGCACGGCGCGGTTTTCGTCCCAATCACGAAGGCCGTTGAGTTCAAGGGCATGGAGATGGGCACCGTTTTTCTGCAGGAACTCCCTGACAAGGAACCGGTGCTTCTGCCTGCCGACCTGATAGAGGTCCCACATCGGGTGGTTGAAAACCACCAGGACATCGGGTTCGGCATTCAGCGCGGCGAGAATCTCGGTGAGGCGATCGGGGGTGGGGTGAGCGGTATATTCCGCCAGGGTTGCCATCCATTCGGTGGCTTTGGCGCTGGGCAGGTTGTGAACTCCGAGATGGAAGGACTGCACATCGTAAGGGGCGGACCACTCGACCGAAACGGGGATCTGCCGTGCGCTGGGGACGGATTTGAGCAGCATGGGCGCCTTGATGTTGTCGTGGTCGGTGATGGAAACCATCGGCGCCAAATCCAGCTTTTCAACTTGTCCACTTTCGAGGTCAAACGCCAGCTTGGGGGTCATGGGTGGCGTCCAGTAGGCGGCGGCATAGTTCACCTTCATGCCGTGGTTGGCCAACGCGCGCCGCTCGAGCCGGGCCATGATCGGGCGCATCCAGGGGAGCTGGTTGCCGATGTGGGCCAGAAATGCCAAGGTTTCAGTGGACTGGTTGGTGTGACTATGCAAAGAGATTCCCGACCGGAATCCCTGTGTCGCCTTTGCGTCTCGCCAAAGGTACGAAATGGTCGAACTGGCCATATCTGACCCCTCTTCCGCGATTCGAATGGTTAAAGCGCCGTCGGCCTCCCGGAGGTAGCCGTCGAACGAGCGTTTCGATGGAGCGAACGGGTTTTCAAATACCTGAAGAGTGCTGAGGTTATCCGTTCAGCTCATGGGAACCAGGAGAATTCCTGCAATCAGCAAGCGCGGGCAAAATGCTGAAAACTCGATA
>JBJKSV010000331.1:0-4547 GCA_046703605.1 Limisphaerales bacterium | reverse complement strand
ATGTTGAACATTTGGCCCCGGCGATTTGCACCGCCGCTCTGGGAGGAATCCTGCGCAAAGAGCTGTTGGATAACGGTCGCCAATTGTTTGGCATCGGCATAACGCAGCGGGAGGACATTGATCGAGGAGACGCTGGCAATGGCGGCGTCCAGGGCACTGATGATTTTGAGCATGCGCCGGATGTCTGCTTTGGTTGCCACCATGAGCAGCGTGTTGGCGCTCTCATTGGCGGAAAGCGAGGCCGAAGCCGGGAGCAGGACCTGGAGGTTGTTGAGGAGTTGAGTCACGTTGGCATGGCGAACAGGAATGACTTGCGTCACCACTTCATCGGAGCGCGCCACCTTGGCCGGGTCGCTTCCCACCACGACGTCAAGATCGGCGGTCTTGGCCGTGTCCAGGCGCACGACCGTCAGGACGCGGCCATGGCGAATCACGGCGCACCCGCTCTTTTTCAGGGCGGTGTTGAGGAGATCGACCGCTTCGTCACGCGAGACGGGGGTGCTGCTCCATATATCGACGGCCCCGGTGACCTCAGCCTGCTGATTGATAATAAAGCCAGCGGCATCGCTCAAATAATCCAGGACCAGGTTTAACGGCGCACCTCTGAAGTTGAGCGTGATGGCGTTGGGCAATGCCGGAGTTGGTGTGGCAGGCTTGGAGCCAGGTGCGGCGGGACTTCCCTCGGCGCCCGCCCCCAGTTGAGCGGAAGCAACGGTCGCACCGGCCTGCGTCGCCTCGTCAGGCCCGGCAGTGGCAACACTCAGCATAGACAGCCCCGCCAGAGCGGTGGCTAAAAGACTGCTTCCGTATTCACTGTTCATGGCAACACCCTGGCATACTCTACCTTAAGAGAACGTGAAGGCTAGTGGCGTGAACCGGAAAATGTGAAACCTGAGCCGCCCTTGGCAGGACGAAGCTTGGGAGACAGGACTAAAGTCTCACGATTTGCTTGCTGTTGCACCAGGTGTTCAGAGCTAAAAAGCCCGGCACGCGCCCTTAAACGGGAAGACGTCGAGGATCCGGCATCAACGGAACCGTAATCCAACAATCGCGCCGCATTAATGCGGTCCCAGCATCGCGAATCCCTTTTCAAGAAGCTGCGCCGCCTTGGCGTCGCGCACCTTGCGGTCGGCGCTGTCCAGGACAACGACGATGAGGCGGTGGTGATCGCGCAAAGCCGTGGCCGCGATGGAGAAACCCGCTTGCCAAATATAACCGGTCTTCAACCCGTCACAACCGGCCACCCGTCCCAAGAGATGGTTGTGCGTGCGCATTTGGATCGTTTTGCCAGGCACGTTCACACGAAATGCCCGGGCGCGAGTGGAGGTATAGCGGAGAATCTCAGGATGCTGAACGACCAGGACTCGGCACAACCGCGCAAAATCTCGCGCCGTGGTCACATCATGCTTTTGGCCGCGGCCAGGCGGCAGACCATGGACAGAATGGAAGACAGTGCTGGTCATGCCCAATTCTCGCGCCTTCTGATTCATTAGAGCGACAAACGCGTCCGTGGAACCGGCCACCTTCTCCGCCAAGGCGACAGCGGCGTCGTTGGCCGACTGGACCATCAGGGCATACAACATGTCCTCCACGCTGAAGGATTCGCCTTGAGCGAGCCAGACTTGCGAGCCGCCGGTTCTGGCCGCCTTGGCGCTGACATGGACCGGATCCTGAAGGTGGAGCTGGCCATGTTCGATCCGTTCCAGGAGGATCAGCATGTCCATCAGCTTCAACATGCTGGCCGGGTAGCCCTTGGCGTCGGCATGGTCTTCAAAGAGGACTCTGCCGGTGGATGCCTCTATCACAATCGCCCCTAGATAAGGCGAGCGGGCGATGCGGGTGCTCCGGGGCCGGGCAACGCGGCGGGTCCTCGCCACGACCCGGCGAGTCCTGGAACTCTCCCGGGTGGCGCCTGCGGCTTCTTGGGCCGGGATAGAGATCAGGCAAACGAAGACGATACAAAGGCAAACTCGGACGATCTGGCGCATTCTCATAACGTGCATGCATTCAACACAATTCGCCCGGTTTCTCCAACCAGAAAATCATCAGACGCCCAGTGAGGCATTGAGGCCAACGAGAGCCAGTCGTGTCGTTTCAGCGCGGTGAATGCGCGCGACGGCGGTGAAAGAAGCGAAAGAGGTACGGCAGGGCCAGCAGTTGCAAGGGAGGGATGAGCAAGAACGCGGCCAGGACGAACCCGCTGTCGGCGCTGCGCCAGGCGGCCCAAAGCCCGCGCGTCCATCCGCCGGAGTCCATTGCCATGCGCCAAAGGCAGCGGCGGTAATAGCGGCGCACCAGGAAACCGCGCCGGTAAATTCGGCCGCCGCGAAACCATTCTTCGATTCGCCTGAATGCGGATCGAAAGGCCTCTTTGCGAGACGCCCGCTCGGCTTGCTGGACTCGAATGACGCCGCGAGTCAGGTAATAAAGGCTCAGGGCGTCTTCATCCCAGCCAGCCGGCTTGATTCGCTTGAAATGCGACCACGCGGCTTCGGTATCGCCCACCAGGGCGGCTTCCACCGCACACCACAGGTTCAGTTGGGGAAATCGCTCGGACGCGCCGGGCCTGGAGAGGGCAACCTGGGCCACTGCCCGGGCCTGCTTGCATTTTCGCAAGGCCCGGAGAGCCGAGGCGCGGCAGTAAAGGCACTGGAGGTCCGGCTCCGGACTCCGCTGCCAGTCTCTAGTCCAGTGAAGGACCTTTTTATAGCAGCCGGCATCGAGCAACGCCCGCGCCGCGACACTCCGGCCCTGCGGGTGTTCGCGCAACCACTTGCCGTGTTTGCTGACCGCCTGGCGAACCAGCTTCGATCTTCGCTTTCTACCCGCATGCTCCAGGAAGGTCATGACCGCCTGGTGTCCAACTTCACCCCGTTGGCAGAGGTCATCCATAGCCTTTGGGTATGAGCGGTTCCAACTGTGACTGGTGACGAATCGGTGCATCCACAAGGCCCCGACGTGGGGGTGGACTTCGGGCTGGGAGAGGGCCTCGACCAGCACACGGGTCATCTCCTCCCGGTAACCGGCGTCCCGCAACGAGGCCACCAGGCTATCCAACGCGCGCGCCTCCGCGGATGGACTCGCGCAGAGCCGCCGGAGTTCATCCAATGCCGCGGCGGCTTCTTTAGGGGCAAGGCCAATCTTGCCAGGGACCTCGACCGTGGGCTTGGAAAGACTCTCACGCGTCGCCTCCGGTTTTGCTCCGTCGTTCATCGAGGGGGCTGGCGGACCCGCCGGAGCCGAGGCCGCCAAAGACGGAGACTGTTCAACCTTATCCACGCGCATTATTTCTTCCGGAATCACCCGCAAATCCGCCCGCAGCGAATCGCAACATCATGACCGAATGAGCATGGCGGAAATGAGACCCCTTGGGCAATACTTTTAGCACGTTCAGTGACGACCTTCCAAGGCCCGACCTGGCCGGAGGGGGGCCTCAGGCGCATGTGTCGGATCTTCAGCCCCCCGCAATGGCACCGCGGTTTTCAGCCTGGTGAAACCACCCACAGCGTGCAAGAGGGAACTATCTGAGCCTTTTTTGGCGGTTGTGGGAATCGGCATTGCGGATTGCGGCCAAACGTTGCAATCTGTGCCAAAACACCACAAATATGAAACTACGTCGCAGAGAATTCTTTAAGGCCGCCGGCGCGGCGGCCATACTGGGGAGCGGACTTGGAATTGGAGAGTCCAAGGCCAAAGTCGGCGATGCCGAGGGCTCCTCAAAGGAAGCGCGTCTTTTCGCCGGTTGTTGTGCCTACTCCTTTCGCAAATCCCTCGCCAGCCGGCAGATGTCGATGGAAGACTTCATTCGCAGAGGCGTGGAGTTGAAGACTATCGGCCTGGACATGACGGTTTATTGGTTCCGTTCGACAGAACCCGAATACCTGGCGGGGCTGCGGCATTTGGCTTTCCAATGCGGCATTCCGTTCTCTGGCGTCGCGTGCGGCTCCTCGATGGTTCAGGGAACACCTGAGAAGCGGGCCAATGTTCTGAAGCAGATCAAGAATTGGATCGACGTCACCGACCGGCTGGGGGCCTCACACCTGCGGGTGTTTGGCGGCACACTCCCGCACGGGGCGACGGTTGCGCAGGGAATCGACTGGGTGGTTGAGACGATGAAACCGGCCTGCGATTACGCGGGCAAGAAGGGTATTACCTTGGGCATCGAAGACCATGGGGGCATTACCCAGGAAGCCGAGACGTGCCTTGAGATCATGCACCGGGTGAATTCTCCCTTTGCGGGGATTAATCTGGACATTACCCATTTCATCCCCACGGCCACGCTTGATGGCTACGCTCAAATCGAAATGTGCATCCCATTTGCGACCCACACCCATATCCGTCCCCATTTCGACAACGGTGACCCGATCGATCTCGACCGGGTTTGGCAAATGTTTGCGAAGGCCGGCTACCACGGGTTCATGTCCTTGGAATACGAAGGCGCCAATCCTGAGAGCGGGATCCCGCAACAAATGGCGCGCATCGAGCAACTCTGCCGGAAGTATTCCACGGCGGCCTGAACACGTTTCGCTGCCGGCGCAAAGCGGGGC
>JBJKSV010000330.1:0-7709 GCA_046703605.1 Limisphaerales bacterium | reverse complement strand
GATGAGGCCCGCCAAATCGCAGGCCTGGTAATAGACGGGCGAGACGTGGTCGATGGAGGCCGCAACCCGATTGAAACCGGTCGCCTGCAGGTCTTTTCCGAACCAGTCCACAATCCGCATCCATCTTGGATCTTTATTCGAGGAGGCGACTTGGAAGGTGGCGTAACTGACAAAGTAAATCCCAAAGCAAACCAGGATGAGATAGGCTACCGCATTGAACTGACCCAGGCAAAGCCCCACCCGCCGGTTCATCCTTTCCCACAGGGCCTGGCGCAAATCCCCCGCGTGGTACTTGAAATAGACTTCCACCTTCTGATGCGCCGCCATCGCCGCTACCTTGAACAAGATCGACACAATGACGAACACCAGAACCGGAGGCAGGACCCAGACCAGCAGCGGTTCTTTAACCCCAAACCAGCCTATCACCGGTTTAAGGAAATGACCGAGCGGCACCGCCACCACTGCGCCAACAATGATCGCCACCGAAGAAAACGCTACCCGAATGGCCCCTTGCCGGTAACCCAAACCCGCCAGCGACGCCATCAACACCAAAGCAAGCAACCAAATCATCATACGCCACGATTTAACCATGCTCCTTGTTAAAGGGCACGTACAAAAAAAATGGGCGAGATCCCTCGCCAGCGCAACTTCCAATTTGCAGGGCATGCGGGCCGGAGCGTATCCTCCATGCTCCCGCGAGAAACAGGATTGAAACGTTGTCCGGGGGCGCACGAGAATTCTGGGGGATTCCCTGTCTCTCACTCCTGCTCTTGCTCTTGCTCTTGCTCTTGCTCCTGCTCCTGCTCTTGCTCCTGCTCTTGCTCCTGCTCTTGCTCTTGCTCTTGCTCTTGCTCTCCAAGTTGCTCTGGGGGAGCATGAGCATGAGCACGATCGGGGTGGCTCCTCCGCTTAATTCAATGGCCGTGCTCCCGGGCAGACTGAGGGGACCCGCCCCTCAACGCGCGGGAGTGGTGCTGCCGCCACTGCTGCTCATGGGCATAGTGGTGTTTGACCAGTTGGTCGAATCGCTCCCGCTGCTGGGGCGTGAGCACAGCGCGGAACTCTGCCTTGGCCCTTTCCACCACGCTCCGGAGTTGCGGGATGACCGGCTCCATCAGATTCTTGGTCCGTTCCTGGCTCTGGGTGATGACAAGGTCGATGCGTTGGCGTTGCTCCGGGGTCAAATCCAAATCGCGCTGGAGGCGGCGCAGGAAATCGAACCTCAAGCCGCGGGCCGATAACGGATGAACCGCGTGGGAGGGCTGAGCATCGCGGGGACCGGCCAAGCTCCCGAACCGCACCCCGTGCTCCTGCAGCAGGCTGCCCGTGACCATCCCGGCGCCGAAAATGACCAGGGTGGCCAGAATGACTTTCCACGTATTCACCAGTGAGGCTCGACGGCCTGGATTTGATCGACTGCCACCAGAACGGTCCGGTCAAATTGTTGAGACAGGTCGGCCGGCGCCGAGCTTCGGCCTGGAGCCAGATGCGTCCACAGGCCAAGCAGAAGCATGAGGGCCACGCAAGGCGCCGCCGCCCGCCAAAGCGCGCGCGCCCACCGCGCCCATTCATCCTGCCGGGGATGCGCCGCCAAATGGGCCAGGATGCGCTTCTCGAAGGCCACTGGCACCCGTTGGCTGGGTGGATTGGCCCGCGCCGCGGCTAGAAGCTGATTCTGGAGTTTGTGCAGGTCCATTGAGCTTTCATTTTCAGACGCCATGTTCTGAGCGGGGGTTACACGGCTATAGGTATTGCTCACGCGTTATCGTGGCTAGAACCTTCTTCATCTGCATCCGCGCCCGAAAGGCGCGGACCTTGACCAGCGAAACAGACCAACCCGTGAGCGCGGAAATCTCTTTGACCGAACGTTCCTCGATTTCCAGCAGCGTAATAACCAGCCGGGCGGAGGGAGTCAGATGCTCCAACAGCCGTCCCACCAGCAGGCGCGCCGCCTCGGCCCGCTCCCCAGCCGGTTCGGGATCGGAAACGCAGCGGTTAAGCCAGTCCTGCTCCGGCGCGGTTAATTCGGAGAAGGTGGCCTCGCGACGGCGGCGCTGACGGCGCAGGAAATCGTAACAGGTGCGAACGGCCAGGCGCATGAGCCAATGTTCGAACGGGGCATCCCCCCGGAAGGTGTCGAGTTTCTGGAAGGCCTTGAGCCAGATCTCCTGCACGGTGTCTTCTACGTCAGATTCACGGCGGGCATAACGTCGCACAATGGCGAAGAGGCGGGGCGAATACGCTTTGACAAGCGGCTCAAAACAGGAAGTGTCGCCATCCAGCACCGAGGCGATCAGGCGCGCTTCGGCCGGCTCGATGTTGTCCGCGCGGGTGGCTTGGGCCAAGCAGTGGCCACCCTGGGGCAAGGCTATGGCTGCGGAGGATTGCACAGCACACGCTGAAATTCGGCGGAGAAGTTGTTGACAGCGGCGACGATCTTGGGAGGCTGTTCCATCATCGTTTGCACCATCCGCTCCGCCATCTCGGGCTTGGCGCGCAGCAGCTCAAGCGCGGCCAGAATCAGCGAGAGATTGTTGTTGATGTCATGGCGCATCGTGGAGAGCTTTCGATTGAGTTCCTCGAGCTGTTCAGCATTTAGAGTGACGGGTTGACTGGACGGAGCCATGCCAGACAATGCCCCCAAAGCGCATACGAAGGCAAGCCCCTTTGCGCGTTCTCTGCTGGATTGAGCCTCCGCCGCTGGATAGGTTTAGACCATGGCAACTACACCAAAGACACGACATTGCTGGAAATGCGGCGCCGAATACACCCTCAGCGGCACCCCGGGACGCTCCGAGACATGCCACCATTGCCGCTCGGACTTGAAGGTCTGCCTCAACTGTGTGAGTTATGACCCACGCGTCGCCCATCAGTGCCGCGACCGCCGCGCCGAGCCGGTGGCCGAGAAGCACCTTGCCAATTACTGCGAGTATTTCGAGTTTATCCGGCGGGAGTTTGTGCCGCCCGCCGAGGAGACAGCCCGGCGCGACAAGGCCAGAGAGGAGATAAAGAAGCTGCTCGGAGATTGAGGCGAAAGGCGTTTGACACCCGCCCCTAAAATCATTAAAACGGTCTGCGGCTAGCAAACCGACTTATGCAAAACGTCCATCTCGGCTTCATCGATTACGCTATCCTGGCGATTTATGTCCTGTTCGTGATCGGCATTGGGTTCGCCCTCAAGCGATTCATAAAGAGTTCCTCGGATTTTCTGACCTCCGGGCGATCGATTCCCGCCTGGGTGACCGGCCTGGCTTTTCTTTCGGCCAATCTCGGCGCCCTCGAGCTGGTGGGAATGGCCGCCAGCGGGGCCAAGTACGGCATCGCCACATGCCATTTCTACTGGGTGGGCGCTATCCCCGCCATGATATTTTTGGCGGTCTTCATGATGCCCTTTTACTATGGCTCCAAAGCACGCTCCGTCCCCGAATACCTCAAGCTTAGATTCGACGAGCGGACCCGGGCGCTAAACGCAATTTCTTTTGGCGTGATGACCCTGTTCACCTCGGGGATCTCGGTCAACCTGCTCGCCAAGCTCCTGCACGAATTGCTGGGCTGGAATTACAATCTAAGCCTTTGGATCTGCTCGGCCGTCGTGCTCCTCTACGTGCTCAAGGGCGGCCTGACCTCGGCCATCTACACCGAGGTGCTCCAATTCTTCATGATCGTGCTCGGCTTCGCCCCGGTTGTGTATCTTGGTCTCAAGGATGTGGGCGGCTGGCACGCCATGACGACTGACCTCTCCGGCGTCGCCCAGAACCCGGCCAGCCTGCACCTGGTGGCCAACACCGGCAAGGTCTTCAACCCGGATGCCTGGACCAGCGCCTGGAAACCATTATTGGCCGGTTCCCACTCCAATCCAATGGGCGTGGACGTGTTCGCCATGGTGTTTGGTTTGGGCTTCGTTCTCTCGTTTGGCTACTGGTGTACGAACTTCCTCGTCGTGCAGCGGGCCATGGCCGCCCGGAGCATGAGCGCCGCCCGCCGGACACCCCTGATTGCCGCGATTCCGAAGATGCTTTTCCCCGCACTGGTCATTCTGCCCGGCATGATAGCCGCCGCGCTGGCCTTTACCGCCAAAGACGGCTACCGCCTCCCGCCCAAGATTGCGACCAGTAGCGAGTTGAGCCAGGGGCTGGCCGTGGTCAAGGCGGCGGCAAGTCAGCACCTCGGCACCCAAGCGGCCTTTGCCGACGTGACCAAGGCCATCGGCATGAAGATGGACTCGGCGAAGGTGGCGGCTCTAATCCAGCAGGCCCCATCCCTGGACAACGCCGCGATTGAGACCCGCCTCCAGGACGCCGTGACAGAAAACGACTACGACGGCGTCATCCCCTCTTTGGTGAAAAAGTACTGCCCGTCCGGGTTGCTGGGCTTGGCCCTGACCGCCCTGCTGGCGTCCTTCATGTCCGGGATGGCGGGCAATGTAACCGCTTTTAACACGATATGGACTTATGACCTCTACCAGGCCTATATCGCCAAAGACAAGAGTGATGAGCACTACGCGTGGATGGGCCGGGCGGTCACGGTCGTGGGCATCCTGCTGAGTATTGCCTGCGCCTATCTCGTCAACCATTGGTCCAACGCCATGGACATCGTTCAGCTCGTCTTCGGTTTTGTGAATGCCCCCCTCTTCGCTACCTTCCTCTTGGGAATGTTCTGGGCGCGCACGACCGGCACCGGGGCATTCCTGGGGCTGCTCGGAGGCACGGCAACCTCAGCGCTCTTTCATGCAACCACCCTCTCGGTTGGGAACTCTCCGGGAATCAAAGGCGGCTACCTGCATGTGTTCTGGACTTTCCCCAGTGACATGGCCCAGAATTTCTGGCTCGCCAGTTTCGCCTTTACCGCCTGCCTGGTGCTTACGCTGGGCATTTCCCTTGTGACGGTTCAGACCAAAAGCGCGGCCGACCTGAAGGGCTTGGTTTACTCCCTGACGCCGAAGCTCAAGGATGAGGAGAAGGCCTGGTATCTGCGTCCGGCGGTGCTCGGGGTGCTGCTGCTGGCCTGCTGTGCGGTGCTGAATCTCATTTTCTGGTAAAAAGAAAGGACAAAGTCTATGGGTCTTGATATCCGCTGGCCAATTGGCCTCATGTTCTCCCTCGTAGGAGCGATGCTTGTGCTCTACGGGCTGTTCACCGGCAGCAACCCGGAGTACCACCGGTCGCTCGGCATCAATGTGAACCTCTATTGGGGGCTGCTTGTCCTGGTGTTCGGCGCCGCCATGCTCTTCTCCGCCTGGCGCGGGGCCAAAGCCGGCCCGGACGGGAAGCAGGACCGGTAGCGGACGTGGGGCACACCAACGCGAGTATTTTATGTCACCGAGAAAACGGCGACCGTCCAGGGCTAGGGCGCGCAGTCCTCTGCGCGCCCTACCCACGTGTGAAATCTGGAGACGAGGAAATCTATGAAAACAGCCGTCGAGAAATCCAGTTTTGGCGCCCTGCCCGATGGGACGGAGGTGGATCTATATACCCTCACCAATTCCAACGGCCTTGCCGCCAAAATCACCAATTACGGCGCCATCATCACCGAATTGCATGTCCCAGACGCGAAGGGGGCGCTTGCCGACGTGGTGCTGGGCTTTGATCGCTTGGACGGCTACCTCAAAGGCCATCCCTATTTTGGAGCGACTGTCGGGCGGGTAGCCAATCGAATTGCGGGCGGCGAATTCGCCTTGAACGGGAAGAGCTACAAGCTGGCGGTCAATGAAGGCTCGACCCATCTCCATGGCGGCATCAAGGGCTTCGACAAGGTCCTCTGGAAGGCCGCTCCGCAGCAAGGCGCATCGGTCAAATTCAGTTACACCAGCCCTGACGGCGAGGAAGGCTATCCTGGAACGCTGACAGTCGAGGTCACCATGTCGCTCACCGATGCCAACGAATTGAGCATCGATTATACCGCCCTCGCCGATCAGACGACCATCATCAATCTGACCAACCATTCCTATTTCAACCTCGCCGGCCAGGGCCAGGGAGACATTCTCGGTCATGAACTCTTTCTCTCCGCCGCCGAGTACACCCCCGCAAACGCCGACCGAATTCCCACCGGCGACGTTGTCCCGGTTCGGGGCACGCCCGTCGATTTCACAAGCCCGGCTCCCATCGGGTCGCGGATTTCCCAACTCGCCAACACTCCTCTCGGCTACGACCATAACTGCGTCATCAACCGCGCCGGCAAGGGGCTGGCGCTGGCCGCTCGGGTGTATGAACCCAAAACCGGACGGCTCATGGAGGTCCATACGACCCAGCCCGGCGTCCAATTCTACACCGGCAATTTCCTGGATGGCACCTTGACCGGCAAAGGCGGCGCCGTTTACCGGCAGCACACCGGCTTTTGCCTTGAAACCCAGCATTATCCCGATTCGGTGCATCATCCCGACTTTCCTTCGATAATTCTGCACCCCGGCCAGAACTACCATCACACCACTGTCCATAAATTCTCGACAAGGTAATTCCTCGCTACACCCTTCAGCTCCTATGACTCTCGACGAACTTGGAACTTACACCGCCCGGCACTTCGAGCAGGTCTATGGCCGGCCCGCGCGCTGGATAGCCGCCGCCCCGGGACGTGTCAATGTGATCGGTGAACATACCGACTATAACGATGGCTTTGTCCTGCCTATGGCCATCGAACGCTATACGGTTATTGCCGCCGCCCCTTCCGATGAGCGTTCAGGCACCGTGCAGCTCCATTCCACCGCCCAGAACAGCGCCCCGCCCATTGATTTGTCTCAAACCTTGAAACCGGACGCAAAGGGCGCCTGGTGGAATTACCCGGTGGGGGTCATCGCCGGGTTCATGCGCCGTGTCGCCAAGCCGGGCGGCTTTGATGCCCTTATCCACTCCACCGTTCCCCTGGGTGGCGGGTTGTCCAGCAGTGCGGCCCTGGAGGTCTCGACGGCGACGCTCCTGGAAATGATGACTGGCAAGCGGCTTGACCCTGTGGACAAGGCCCTGCTGTGTCAAAAGGCCGAACACGAATTCGCCGGCATGCCCTGCGGTATCATGGATCAGTTCATTTCCGTGTTGGGCAAAAAGGACCATCTCCTGCTTCTGGATTGCCGCTCGCGCAAGCCGGACCTGGTGCCAATGCGGGATGGCTCGGTGGCCCTTCTCATCGTCAACACCAACGTGAAACATGAACTGACCGGCGGCGAATACGCCCAGCGCCGCGCCCAATGCGAGCAAGCCGCCAAGGCGCTGGCCGTCCCCTCGCTTCGCGACGCAACGGCCCAAATGCTCGAGCAGGGCCGTTCCAAGATGGACCAGACCGTGTTTCGCCGGGCACGCCATGTTATCAGCGAGATCGAGCGAACCGTCCACGCCGCCGAGGGGGTTCGCGCCTCCAACTGGACCACCGTGGGCCAGCTCATGTACGCCAGCCATGCCTCCTTGCGCGACGATTACGAGGTGAGCTGCGCCGAGTTGGACGCCGTTGTCGAGATTGCGACCCGGATAGGGACGCAAGGCGGCGTTTTTGGCTGCCGCATGACCGGCGGCGGCTTCGGCGGATGCGCCGTCGCGCTGGTCCGCGCCGATGCGGTGGACGCCATCTCCACAACCATCGCTTCCGAGTACGAAGCCGTCACCAGCATAAAACCCTCCCTTTTTGTCTCGCGCCCGGCAGCGGGCGCGATGATCGTCCGGTCCGCCGACTGAATCGGACCAAGCCGGACGATTAGATGGCCGATAACGCGACCACTTCCGGAT
>JBJKSV010000329.1:0-3709 GCA_046703605.1 Limisphaerales bacterium | reverse complement strand
GTATGCGCGGCGGTGGCCAGTGTCTATCTGGCGCCGTCGGTCATTACGTTCCTGAGCCGTCAGAAGCTTTACGGCATCGCGATGGGTGACGAAGTGATGGAGGTCGTCAATCTGGGCCAGTTTTGAGGGGCTTGGAGGCGCGGATTTCGATAACCGGCGCCGGATTCGTATCAGGAGCCGCATGGTTGCGCCCGTTGTGCGCTTCGCGGCTGGTTTCCTCTGAGCCATTGGAGAACCTGTGCTCTTGCGCGTCTTCGGGCGCGGAGATGTTCTCGCGGGGACGCACCTCTCAGTGCCCCTTCCGCTCGGCAAGCAGACTTTTCACCTTCTCGACCAGTTCTTCGCTATGGAACGGCTTGGTCATCTGGCCGTCGAAGCCGCTCAGCATCGGGTCGGAGGCCTTTTCCAGGGGCATGCCGGTCAGAGCCATCACACAGATGCTGGGGTCCAGGGCGCGAATGCGCTGCAAGGCCGCTTGACCGCTGAGTTTGGGCATCCGCAGGTCAAGAATGATCAGCTCAAAGGGGCCCTGGCGCTTGAATAAGTCAACCGCCTCCTCGCCGTCTTGGGCCATAGTAACCCGGTAGCCATCGGCACTGAGGATGGCCTGAAGCAGCATCCGCAGGGCTTCGTCGTCGTCGGCGACAAGGATGCTCTTCGAGCCGCCTCGAGTTGCGGTGCCGGCAGGCGCATGAGCAGTCCTCTCCGCCTCGCGCGAACACTCGGAGGGTCTGGATACGGGTATTCGGCCTGAATCGCCAGACAGTGCCATGCGGAGATCATGCATGGTATGGGCACGGTTTCAATCCAAAAAGCAAGGTTTTAGTGGGTCAGGGCATAAACGGCGATATTCGGGGCAGGCTTCCTGCCACCGGCTATCTTCATCCAGGAGGGCCTTGTGATGTCTGAATTGGCGAGGCGAGAATCCGAGTTCATAGGTTGCCTGATAGACTGAATTTACTTTCTCACTGGTGGACTGGCTGATACCGGTTGGCTCAAAGGCTTCGCAGCGTCACGCTGGCCGGTTCCAGGCCGGGAGCCGCAGCTTTCAACGTGATCTCGCCGGCGGTCGTGGTGGTCTGCAAAATGGCCAGGCCCCAGCCTTGAAAGGCATGGTGCGTGTTTGATTTGCAATCCTCGTCGCTGCTCACGTTCCCATTGCCGATGCCCAGGAGTCTGATCGGCCCCGCCAACTCGAAAGTCACTTCCGGCGCGGCGTCCGGCACGCGCACGCCCTTTTCGTCCACAATCCGAAATTCCACCTGGCAGACGCCCTTGCCATCGGCCCGGAGGCGCGTTGAATCGGGCAGCAGTTCAATCCGGCTGGCCGAGCCGGCGGTCTGCAGAGCGTACTGGCAAAGTTCCCGACCGTTTGCATCGCGTCCGACGGCTGTCAGCGTTCCCGGCTCGAATGGAACCCGCCACCGCAATACGGCGTTCACGGCCTCGGAAGGTCTCTTCGTGCCGATAACCCTGCCGTTGAGCGACAACTCGACTTCGGGACAATTAGCGTAACACTGCACGCTGACGGTGGCATTGGCCGGCCAGTTCCAGCTTTCCCTGGCGCCAAAGCCGAAGCGGCCACCGAAACGGCCATAGCCGGCGCGGGAGGCGCAGAGATAGGCCATCGGCTTGTCGCTCCAGAGACTTTGCCGGAACCAGGCCAGCGGTTTCTTGAAGCTGCACAGGTCAAGCAGGCCCGCTCCGCTGCCGCGGCTCGGCCAACGGCCGGCTTCGCCAAGATAATCCGCCCCGGTCCAGAGAAATTGGCCGGAAATGAACGCGTTTGTCTTCACCGCCAGCCACGCGGCGTATGAATGGTGGTTCTCGCTGCCGTAAATGATGCGGTTGGGAAATTTCTGGTGATCGGCGGCGTAACGGGATTCCTGGTAATTGTAACCGACGGCGTCGAGCAACTCCGGCAGGCCGACCGCGTTCGACATTTTGACGGTGGCCAGCGCCGCGGTGACCGGGCGGGTGTAGTCCAGGGATTTGACGGCGGCGACCAACGGCTTGGCGCAGCTTATCAAGTCGGTTGCCGGCGGATTTTCCGGGCGATACCGGCTGCCCAACACCGGATCGGAGAAGGGATCGTTGGCATAATCCACTTCGTTGCCGATGCTCCAGAGAATGACGCTGGGATGATTGCGGTCGCGGCGGACGAGGTCGCGGATATCCGTGACCGACCATTGGTTGAAGATTTCATTGTAGCCGAAATGGCTGGGCGCGCCGTTGTTCCAGCCCCGCACCCACTTGTTCTTTCCCGGCGTGAATTCGTCGAACGCCTCGTCCATTACCAGAAAACCCATCTGGTCGCACAAATCCAGCAGCACCGGGTCGGGCGGATTGTGGGCGGTGCGGATGGCGTTGGCGCCGATCTCCTTGAGCCGGCGCAAACGCCGGGCGAGAACCTGTTCCGGCACGGCGGCGCCAACCGGACCGCCGTCATCGTGGAGGCAAACGCCCTTGATCTTTAGATTCTTCCCGTTGAGAAAAAATCCTTTGTCCGGGTCAAAATGAATCGTGCGGATGCCAAACGTGCTCGTCACCTCGTCAATCACGACACCGCCAGACCGAATTTGGCTGACGGCGCGATACAATTTCGGGTCATTAAGGCTCCAAAGTTGAGGGTTGGGGACGGCCAGCTCCTGCCTGACTTCGCGGTCGGCGGCGCCGTCCAACCGCGCATTTGCTTCCTCGGTGGCCACGATTTTTCCGTCGGGCGCGACCACCTCTGTCCACAAGACGAACTCGCGGGACGAACTCGACTCATTGGTAACCGTGGTGGCCATCTGGACGGTTGTCCGGGAGGCGGACACATGCGGTGTCGTGATGGCGACGCCCCAGTGCGCGACGTGCAATTGGTCCGCGATGACGAGCCGGACGTTCCGATAAATGCCGGAGCCGGTGTAATACCGCGAATCCGCATATCGGGAATGGTCAACGCGTACGGCAATGACGTTGTCGCCTCCGCCGAATTTGATATACGGCGTCAGAGCCAATTGAAAGCTCGAGAATCCATACGGCCGCCCGCCGACGAACTGGCCGTTGATCCAGACCTCGGAATTATCATACACGCCGTCGAACTCAATCGCGACCGTTCGGCCCTTTTCATCCGCCTCCAGCCGGAAATGTTTTCGATACCAGCCGATGCCGCCGGGCGCGTAGCCGGTGCCGCTGGCCCATTTGGGGCTGAACGGGCCGTCGCTGCTCCAAACGTGCGGCACATTCACGCGCTGCCAGGCGTGGTCGTCAAACGCTGGCATCATCGCCGTTGCGAATTCGCCCCGGCTGAACAGCCAGTTCGCGTCAAAATCCTCCCTCACGCGGCCAGCAGCCGCGGCGCGGGCCGGCGCCGGCGAATTAATAATGACGAAGGCAGCCGCGGCAAGCACACCCGCACGCGGGAGAAAGAAACGTAAATTCATGGCGTTACATGAGGGCGATCATAGGGGATGGGAGGTCTCTTGCGCGAGCAAAATGTTGGGTGACTGCATGGGGGCAACCCAACCAAGGGAACAAAGAGGAGGCGGGTGCGCGCGTGTGCTGCGAAGCATGGTACAAAAGATGTAACCGTTAAGTTGCCAGCCAGAAACGCTTGACGATGCATTCATGGCATTTATGGTAGCGGATGTGCTGAACAATTCGGGAGATGGAGCCGACGCAAGCTACCTTCAAGGCTGTCTGTTGATGGGCAACTCGCCAATCG
>JBJKSV010000328.1:0-2971 GCA_046703605.1 Limisphaerales bacterium | reverse complement strand
TCGGCCCCGGCGAGGCGGCCCATCACTCCATTGATTTCTCCGGACCTTCTTACACCGCTCATGGAACCACCCTCAAGGCGGTGGGCAAACGCGTCTACATCACAGGGTTTACGCCGTTCAAAAGGGCTGTGACGGTCCGCGCCTTATAACGTGTGCCCGGATTCCCTAATGGCTGCCTTATTTACCTGCCCCTCTCGAAAATAGAAAACTCTTGCCGGACGTGCGCCTCGAGGCCCGGCAAACAGGGCGGGGTTGAATAGGCTGCCGTCGCTCTTAGCTCCGCCTATTGGTAGCTAAAGATTCGGCCCCGCCAGGTTAACCTCCGTCCTCCAGGGTAAACGTGGCCGTTGCGCATCAAGATGTCGTCGCAGGCGTCGTTGTCGAAATCGCCGAAGGTAACCTCGCTCCCATGTGCCACGAATGCAACTCGACGTACAAGCTGGCGAAGGACCCGACGCGGCATCTTGATCCTATCACCCGCAAAACGGGAAGTTCTCGCCGGAAGGCGTTCTACAGCTACGCCACGGCGCCCTCAGGCATCACAATTGAAGTGACTCTCAAAACCAGGGACATCACCGGAATGCAGCCAAATGAGATCGACCTCGAACTCACCGCCCGCTGGACGCGAAGAAGAAGTCGACGCATGGAAAGGCCAGAAACGTGATTTGGTACTGCCTTTGTGGCCTTTCTGATCGTTTGTGACTCAACGATAACTTAGTAAGTTACGGGCTATCAACACTGGCGCCTCTACCGATTCCGTCCCTGGCCACCATGTTTTCAATCACTTACAGTCATCACCCGAACAGGTTTGGTTCCATTTGGTTCCAAAACTAAAACCGGCACACCGGGATTCGTCTCAAACACACACTCGAAATAGCCTGCCCGATATCGAGGGCTTTCGGCCCTCTGACAAAGCGTACGCACGGGCCGTTAGAAGCGTTATGAGGGCAGCATTCTACGTCCGGGCAGCCGCAGCCAAAGAGCCGGTTCCAACTTCTGCTATTCCAGCCGGATGACCGCGGCGTTCCGGTCTTCGACGGTGGTAGTCACGGTGTTGCCGCTAACGGTGGGGTGGTTTGATTCCTGCCAGAGTTCCACGGCTCGCTGAAACGTGGAAGGTAGCGAGATTTTCACGGTTCGCGGCGTCCGGGTGGGATTCACAACCCAAAGGTAAGTGCCGCCGGCTCCTTTATGGAGCCTGGCCTCGACTGCCGGTTCGCTCGATTCTACCTGCGGATCGACTCCCGCCCAGGCCAGCAGACCGGCAAAGAATTCACGAGTTGCCGAGGAGTGGTGCAAGTAATAGCTCCCGCCCGGGAAAGTGCCGATCAAGAGTGTCTTGCCTTTGCCCGCCATGTGCTCGACGGCGGCGATGTGGCCGTTGGCATACTGGCCCGCCACCTGTCCACCGGCGAGCTCATACTCCTGTAAGAAGTATCTGCCACCAATTCTCTTGTCTCTCACCGTCAGAGTCAGCTTTTCCAGCAGGTCGGGAGTGAACTGGACATAACTTTGGCGAGCGCCGAACAAGCTGTCCAGGCCCAGGTTTGGCTGCACGGTGCCGACCGTGCCACCATCCCCAAAATATCCAGGGCAGCCTTCACTGACCAGCTTGCCACCCTTCGCGACATAGTTGCGGAGCTTGTCCGCCGTGGACTTCTTGAGCATCTCGGGATAGGCAAGATAGATCATAGGGTATTCCCCAATGTCATCGATGCTGACGAAATCCGCCTGGATATTGGAGTCGAAGAAGGCCTGATAGGCTCCTTGGACGGAATGGACGTAAGCGCCAGCCGACGATGCGGCCGCAGTCGCGGCACCACGGCCCCCACGGCCGGCCCCGCTCTGGACGGTGTTGAAGTCGTCTGCCTCCTGGACGAAAACAATCCCCACGTCTCCTTTCACCGGCGGCGACTTCCAAAGATCTGGATGCGCGTTGGTCCAACGTGCCAGCTTACCGGAAATTTCCGCCTGCGGCGTGACCGAGCCGTCCATCCCCATGGGACCGAACGCGCCGAACAGCGGACCGTCCAGCAACGGGCGCCAGCGGCAGAAGAGGATACCAGTGGCGCCGCTGGTCATATCAATGAGGCTCCAGACGCGGACGTCCTTGGCGTCGGAACTGCGACCATCCTCCAGGGGGCGATTAATAACCTGCGGTTGCATCCACAGCGGCCCACCGGTCGCTTCCGCGTGCCAGAACGGCTTCCCCCGCGTGGCGCCGCGCACGAGATCCGCCGCCTGAAACTGCATCCAGGGTTGGTTGGTGTGGCGCGAGGCAACCCATGTGTAACCGTAGGAGTCCACGTCGGCCGCCGTCCGCCACTCGACGTTGGTCAGGGTGCCGGTACCGTGAGCGGTGATCCTGTGCGTCTTATCGAGGCGGCGAATAAGTTCGGCGCGCCACTGCAAGAGCCGCATGGCATCATCCCGCTGGAACTCCAGCCAGTCCAGAGAGTCCGGGTAGCCGCCATGGTTGTGGGGCGGGTGAACCGATTGCCAATCGCCGAGGCTGTAGCGGTGCCAGGCGCGCTCGAGGGCTTCGATTGTGCCGTATTTCGCTTTCAACCATTCGCGGAACTTCGCTTGGGTCGCTGGACAAAAGCATTCCTGCACGTGCCCTTCGTTCCAAAGATCGTAGCCCAGTATGGCCGACTTGCCGCGGTAGCGTTCCACCAGCGCTGTCAGGAACTTTTCGGCGCGACCCAGGACGATGTCATTATCGAGGCAAAGCGGTGCGCTGCCAGTCGCGCTGCTGGCGCCGACTGAAGGGTAGACCTCATTCCCGCTGCTATCGATGCGGCGCGCATCGGGATATTTGTCCCACATCCACTCCGGTGCGCCGTCGATGAGTTCAGCGATGACGACCTTGATCTGATTTTGACCCTCGAGTTCCACCATCCCGTCATAGTCGCGCCAATCGTACTTGTCTGGAGAGTTCACAATCGAAGCCGACATGACCCAGTGGCGG
>JBJKSV010000327.1:0-8651 GCA_046703605.1 Limisphaerales bacterium | reverse complement strand
GGATTGGATGGTGGCTTTGGCATCGAGGAACAGGTTCACGCGCAAACCATCCGGTGCGGCGGTAATGGCCAGGCGGGCGGCGTCGATCATGGCGCGAGGCCAATGCTCACAGCAGCACCAGTAGGCCTCGGTGCCGCCGCTGCAAAAGGCGGCGGGCGCTCCGTCGATGATTTGCATGACGCGGTGTCCGGAACCGCCGGAGGCGAACTGATTATACAGGAAGTGGTTATTGAGACAGCGCTGGGCTTCGTCGAGATACATCTCCTTGCCGGTAACACGCCATAACCCGAGATTGAGCCGGAGCCAGTCCGCCTCGGCGCAGCCCTCGTCACGCACGTCGTCGCGCGAGAATCGCTCCGTAATGCCTCCGGTTGGCAGGCGGTAGTTGGCAAAGATGGTACGCCAATCCCGCTCAACGCCCTGGAGCCAATGCGAATTGCCGGTCAGTTCATAGAGCGCAAGAATGCCACGCAAGGCGGTCAGCCGCCCATGACTGTGGAGGTTGTCGAAGGTCTTGACTGTCAAGGCGAGATTGGCAATGCGCTCGGCCTGCTCTTGATAGCGCGCGTCGCCAGTATCTCTGGCCAGGGCAACCAAGCCCTCGATACAGGAGAAATAACAGGTTGAGAAGGCATCGGCATAGGTGCCGCCGACGCTGGTGAGGTTCTCCGTACGGCAATAGACAGGGTCGGTGTTGACGAAGTAATCACCCAGTCTGCGCGCGACGGATAGGGCGGTTGGATTGCCGGTCTGTTCATAGGCCTCCAGCAGCCCGATGAGGAGCCTGCCTTGGCCCCTGAGGATGGGCATGTCGGTGGAGCGGTTGATCTTGGGCAGGGCCTGTTCGGCGCCGAAATGGCCGTCAGGCTTTTGCAGGGCGGGAATCCTGGAGATGAGGGCACGCAGGTAAGCAGCCTCGGCCGTCGAGCGCCGGGCCAGGAAAGCCTCGACTCCGATGGTGCGGCCGGAGATGTCGCCGCTGTACTCGGTGAAGATGCGCCTGCGGTCCAGGGCGAGATCGGCCAGGACATAGCCTATGTCATTGAGCGGCGGCTTGTGGAGGCGGGCGGCGGCTCGGTCAAAGCGAGTGCCCCAGGCGCCTTGAAGCTGGACCTGTTCGAGTGGTGTCCAGGCTGGAGGCTGCCAGGCTGCCGAAGCGGCCGCCTGCGTTGCGGTGAACAGGCTGAACAGGGCGAAAAGGCCGAGGCAGGCGCTCAATGAGCTTATTGTTCCCCCGAGCCTCGAGGGCGGAGTTCGATTTCCGCTGACCGGGGGAGGCACGGGATGGAAACGTGAGAACCGGCCGCGAGACGCGAATGAACACCAATGAGGCGGCATTGGTGTAGATTCGTGTTCATTTGTGGTTGCAACATGGAGTCTAGCCCAAGCG
The DNA here is from genome assembly GCA_046703605.1 of Limisphaerales bacterium. Classification (GTDB taxonomy): domain Bacteria; phylum Verrucomicrobiota; class Verrucomicrobiia; order Limisphaerales; family UBA8199; genus JAJYHY01. Next base: position 7,261 of record JBJKSV010000327.1, on the reverse strand, counting down.
CCTGTCATTGCTCTGATTTGCACAGACCAATGCTAACTGTAAAGGATGTGAGGCGTCAATTTGACTTCGAATCGATGAGATGTAGCTTGAGTGTAATCCCCGTACGGTTCGGATGTCCGTTGGCCATGGCGGCGTGACTACGTTTTACGCCCTGCCTACGAACTGCTGCCGTGTTGTTCGTGGCATGAAATATTCAGGCTAATCAGGCTCGAATAAGTGATTTTTGACAAGGTTAAACTATGAAAGGTGTTCTTCGAATATTGCTGCTGCTTTGCGGAATTGGCGTGGCGCTCGGACCCTTCCCCAGCCAGGCCGAATCGACTAATCTCCCGCCCGCCGCCGATACCTTCATCAACTCCGGAAGCCCGAATAATAACGCCGGGGCAACCGGTTGGTTCGACGCCGGTGAGGATGGGACAGGCGGGGTCCGTCGCGGCCTGCTACGGTTCGACCTTAGCGCGATACCCGCAGGTTCGACGGTGACTTCTGCCGTGCTGCGCCTGACGCTCGTCAAAGTGCCCAGCACAGGTGGGGCGGCCTCCACCGTGAACCTGTTCCGGTTGTTGGCAGATTGGGGTGAGGGAAACAAGAGCGGCAATGCCGGGGCCCCGGCCAGCCCAGGCGAGGCAACCTGGAACGCGCGTCTCTTTGGGCAAAGCAACTGGAGCGCGCCGGGCGCCGCGAACGACGCGCTGGACGCGCCGAGCGCCTCAACGGCCATTGGCAGCCAGGCCGGCACGACCTTTTCCTGGACTGGCTCCAACCTCGTGAACGACGTCCAGTACTGGGTCGATAACCCCGGCTCGAATTTCGGCTGGCTCCTCCGCTCCGACGCCGAGGCGATCCCGCGGTCTGTGCGCGGGTTCGCCTCGCGAGAGAGCGGCGTCGCCGCGGGAAAGCTTGAAATCGGTTATACAACCGGCGCCACCCTTAGCCCGCCGGCGTTTACTGCCATTTATCTGACAAACACGACGGCCTTTGCTCCGGCTGCGTCCATCACCAATGGCTCCGTCTTCCTCCAGTGGCAAGGCGACCCGAACGCGATGTTCGACCTCCTCTATTCAACAAGCCTGGGGAGCAACACCTCCTGGCAGCTTGCACAGCCCAACATTCAAGGGAGCGCATCAGGCTCCAATTCTCTCCAGGATGTGCCCTTTCTGGCCAGTCCGGCTTACTCGGCCAACAGCAATCTTTTCTATCGCCTGGCGGAATTGCCTCCGCCTGCACCCGGCCTCCAACTCGGGATCCAGGTCATTGCCTCGAACTTCGTGTCGCCCACCGTCCTTACCTACGCCCCGGACGGATCGGGCCGGCGCTTTGTCGCCGACCAAACCGGCCAGATTTGGATTCTGCCAAAGGGCGGCGGCGTGCTGCCAACACCCTTCCTGGATATTTCGAACCGGATGGTGACCCTCCACTCTGGCTATGACGAACGCGGTCTGCTCGGCCTGGCCTTTCATCCTGGGTACGCCACCAATGGCCGGTTTTTTGTCTATTACGCCGCCCCGCCCCCGAATACCAATTACGATAACCAGACCGTGCTCTCGGAGTTCCACGTCAGCGCGACCGACTCCAACCTTGCCGATCCGGCCAGCGAGCGGATTCTGTTGAAAATCCCTGAACCGGAGTTCAATCACGAAGGCGCCGCGCTTCACTTCGGCCCGGATGGCTACCTCTACCTGGCTCCTGGCGACGGCGGCGGCGCCGGTGACCAGCATGGGCCGCTAGGCGACGGACAGGTCTTGACGAATCTGCTGGGCAAAATGCTCCGCATCGACGTCGATTCCGGCTCACCTTACGCCATCCCACCCGATAATCCCTTCATCAATATCCCAGGTGCAAGGCCTGAAATCTATGCCTACGGCCTGCGCAATCCCTGGCGGTTTTCCTTCGACCGCGGCGGCACGCATCAGGGCTTCATCGCCGATGTCGGCCAGAACCTTTGGGAGGAAGTCGATCTGCTCCGCAAAGGCGCCAATTACGGCTGGCGAATCATGGAGGGCGACCACGCCTATGACCTCCCTTTGGCCGCCACCCTTGGCGTCAGCATCGCCTCGCTGGACTTCCCCATTTTCGAGTATGAGCACGGCCCAATCGGCATCGCGATTATCGGCGGCTTTGTCTATCGCGGAACGGCCTATCCGGCGCTCGTGGGCAAGTATGTATTCGGAGATTTTAGCACGGGCTTCTCTACTCCGGATGGTCACCTCTATTACCTGGACCAGACTCGACCGGGCATTTGGCAGAGATTTGCGTTTCAACTCGGAGCCGCCGGCCAGAGCTTTGGCCGGTTTATTAAGGGATTTGGCGAAGACCAGGATGGCGAACTCTACGTCCTCAGTACCACCGAGCTTGGCCCTTCCGGCAGCACAGGAGACGTCCGCCTGCTCACACCGCCGTAGGCCGCGCCGTCGAGTGCCTCACCGTTCGGGTCCGCAATTACTCCTGACGCTAGTCGAAAAGGCTTGCCTTTGACGCGGACTCGCGCGAAGTACTTGCTTGATGGCTTAAGACGCAAGAGATCAGCGACAGGTGCGTTCGCCCAAATGGAGTCGCTGGGCTAATCTCGGGTCGTGTGACCAGCGGGAGAGCTTTTCACACGGACGGCATCAGATCGTCAAGTCTCCACGTGTCCTGCAAGCCATCTGTTTATAGGCGGATGGGCCCATAGCTCAGCGGTCAGAGCAGGCGACTCATAATCGCTTGGTCGGGGGTTCAAATCCCTCTGGGCCCACCATCCCTCGCCATGGAGATCGCTCCAGGGGTACGGCAGCCCCAGAGTCCGCGGAAGTGAGCGTTGTTGGGCGTGAGGCGCCGCCGACGTTGCCTTCGGACTTCGTTATGTCAGGGAGAGTTGACTTCTGTTCTTTGCCCCTTTACCGCCGGCGCGGCCTCGGCGTGGCGGGGATGATGAAACAGTGGTCAAATCCCACTTCCAGCGGGCCCGGTTTGATGACGCCGTTCCAATCCTGCGCTCCCCGCTTCGCTCCCAGGCCCAGATGCCATTTTCCAATCGCGGCGGTGCTGTAACCCGCGTGCCGCAAAATGGCCGGCAGGGTCGTACTGCCCGGCTCAATGAGCAGCGCGGCGTCGCCCGGCAGAACCCCGCTGGCGCTTTGTGGCCAAAAAAAGCTCGCGCCCTGCGCCGCTGGAAGCGAAGGGTGTGCGACCGGAGGGAGTGGAATTACAAAAAGCCAAGCACAGCAAGGCAACCGTATGAACTGGTTTCCCCCACACACATGTAGCATGTGTAATCAGTCAGACTTCGAGTTCTTCTTCTCTTGGCCGAGGCGCCGCCTGGCAAGGGGAACGTAATGGGAGTTCAATTCTATGCCGATGCAGTGGCGCTGCAATTTGCACGCGACCGAGCCGGTCGTGCCGGTGCCGAAGAATAGATGGAGCACAATCCCGTCTTTCGGGCACCCGGCGCGAATTGGCGTTTCAATTGCCTGCACGCCAGAACTGTGATCCCGGTAGCGGGTGTGCCCATGTTACCCCAGACAGATTGAGCAGGATGTCTTCGCGGTTCGGATTCATGGCTATGGCGCTCCCAATTCCTTTTGCGCGGCGGCAATCCAGGACAGCAACTGCTTTGAATCGTGCAACTGCCGGGCTTCGTCGGTGAGGCCCTGCAATAGTTTTTCAGCCTCGTTGAGTTCCTCCCGGCGCCGGGCCAATCCGCCTGCATCCGGCGGTTCGGCCAGGGATTGGACATAAAGCGCCCGGGCGAAGTGCCACCGAAACTGGAGGTAGGTCGCACCTTGCGACTGCATCTGGTGGTATCGCGTCAGGGCGGGCGCCAGCGTCCTCAGCGCCTGCTCGTTGCGAGCAAGACCCACTTGGGCCTGCGCCAGAAGCACCTTTTCCCAAACGCCGTCATCCGGTTCCTCCAGCGTAAGATGCCAAGCGAATTCGGGCTCGAATATCGCCTCTTTAGCGGGGATTGAAGGTTGTGTTTTTGCAAGGGTTTCGGCCTCAGCATAGCGCCCGAGACTCAGCGCGGAAATCAGGGCGTCATCCAACGCTCGCAGTTCGTACAGGCGATAGGTTGAGACGTGACGATCGGCAGATTTGGCTGCCTTAAGCTCGCAAAGGTGGTGAAGCCAAGGGAGCCCATTGGTGGCGATGGTGAAAGCGCTTGCATACTCGCCAAAGGCGAGCCGCATCCGACGTTCGCCGGCATCGTTCCATACCAGTGCCAAGTCCTTTGGGCTAATTTCCTGAAGGAGACTCGCGGGAGGATGGGTTGCTAAATGGCGGCGCATCTCATCCAGGGCTCGTTCCGCCGCATCCCGATGCTCCTGCTGGGCTTCCCATTCGGCAACTGCCAACCAAGGAGCACCCTGCAAATCAAGTGCGTTCGGGCGGTCACGTATGACGCTTATCGCCGCCCGCGCATTGCGCAACGCGTCCGCGATGCGGCCTTGGCGAAAGAGCAGGCAGGCGATGTCATAATCCTCGAGCCCGAGCAACATCCAGCCATTAATGTCCGAGGGATTTAATCGGAGATAATCCTGGTCGGCCTGCTCGGCTTCAGTCGCCAGTCGGAGCGCGTCATCCTCGTGGAAACGTCCCGCCTCGACAAGGGCCAGCACGTTCGGGGCGAAAACGAGGTCCAGCTTTGCCCGCAAAAGGCCGGGCCGCCGAACGAGCGCGGCCTGGGCGAGTGAACGCACCTGCTTTTCCAGGCGCTCCGCATCCTCGGGCCGCCCGACGGACAGCATTTCTCGGGCCTCTGAATCGGCGATATCCGCCCATGCCGACGCCGCGTCCAGGTCCTTCAATTCCAATGCGCCCAAGCCCTCGAGAGTCCGCAGCGCCTCATCGGCCGTGGCGGTGGACTGCTGCTCAGAAGTCTGAATCAGGCTGAGAAAATTCAGCAGGTTTGCATACTCAAGTTTGACGCGTCTGGAGCCGTCTGCCGAAGCCGCAAGAGGCCGAAGAATTTGGATGCCGCGCTCGAGCAGGCCACGGCTGGCAAATGCATCCTGGTGCATGCGATCGCACCAAACCTGGGCTTCCAGCGCCAGCCCCAAGGCAAAGATGTTCCCTTCACTCTGGTCTCCGTTTTTTCGCATCCGCTCAAGCGTGGCCTCCGCTTCTTTGGCCAGGGGCCGGGCGGTTTTGTCGTCTCCCTGTTTGGCGGTGAGGAGCGCGAGGCGCGCCTGCGCCATGGCGCGGTTTCGTTCCGTCTCGGGCGTGCGCAGCGAAGCCGGCAGACCGTCGTAGTAGGCCACCGCCTGCTTTGCGAGGCGGGCGATGGTGGTGAATTGGCCGCCCGGCTCGAGGTCGGCGTAGAAATCCTCGAGCATGAAATTCGAGAGTTTCTCCGCATCGCCACGGCTCTGGAGAGCCATCGCCTCGGCGCGTCTGGCTTGGGCCGCAGCTCGTTTTGCCCGCACCGCTTGCCAGGTCGTTGCGATGATGCCCAAGAACAGTGCGCAGCCCACGGCGCCGGCGGCGGCAAAGGCGAGCTTGTTGCGCCGGACCGTTTTCTGAAAGCGGTAGGCCGAACTGGGCGGTCGCGCGACCACGGTTTCGTTGTTCAGGTGCCGTTTGAGGTCCATGGCCAGCCCATTGGCCGTCTCGTAGCGGCGGGTGCGGTCCTTCTCGATGCACTTCATGACGATCCAATCGAGGTCGCCCTTGAGTTGATGCAGCAATTTCGAGCGCTCGACCGAACGGCGCTTGGCGGTGGTCGTCAATTCCTCGTCCTGCAAGGTGGCGAGCTTGGTGCTCGGACGCACCGGGTCCTTCTCCCGAATCGTCTTGCGCATGGCGTCGATGCCTTGCGACATCAACTCGGTTGCCTCGAAAGGGGTCTTGCCCGTGAGCAGTTCGTAAAGCAGCACGCCCAAGCTGTAAATGTCGCTGCGCGTATCAATGTCCAGCCCGCTCATCTCGGCCTGCTCCGGGCTCATGTAAGCCGGCGTGCCGACAAACTGCTGCAGTTGGGTGTAGAGCGTCTTGTCGGTCAGCCGCTGTTCGGTCGTCGCTTTGGCGATGCCAAAATCAATCACCTAGGGCACCGGCACTCCATCATGCAAGGTGACCAGGATGTTCGAGGGCTTGATGTCGCGGTGAATGATGCCCTTCTGGTGCGCGTGCTGGATGGCCTGGCAGACCTGGATGAACAGGCGCAGGCGTTCCCCGGTGGACAATTTGTTCTTGTCGCAATATTCGGTGATCCTGATGCCCCGCACCAGCTCCATGATAAAGTAGGGCCGGCCGAATTCGGTCGCGCCCGCGTCGAGCACCTTGGCGATGTTCGGATGGTCCATCATGGCCAGCGCCTGCCGCTCGGCTTCGAACCGCGCTACGACCTGCCTGGTGTCCATGCCCAGCTTGATGACTTTGAGGGCCACGCGCCGGCGCACTGGCTCCGTTTGCTCCGCCACATACACCACGCCGCAGCCGCCCTCGCCAACCTTCTCCAGAATTTTGTACCGTCCGATAACCTGGCCAATGGATTCGTCAGGTCCATCCGGCGGCTCGGCTTTCAAGGTCGTCTTGGCGTCGGGCGCGGTTTCAGCGCCAAGCCCTTGCTTTCCGTCGTGCGTGGCCAGCCGCGCTTCGAGCCGCTCACGCAGGACCGCGTCCCCGTCGGAGATTGCCCCCAGGAACGCCGCGCGTTTATGCGCCGGTTTCTCCAGCACCAACTCGAACAGCAATTCCTCACGATTGCGAACCATGGCAGTGTGATTTCAGTTTGTTTGTGAAGCTAATCGCCGCGCGGAATGCTCCCGCTTTTGTTGCATAGCTCATCGCGTGATATCTTCCCATTTGCCGATCCACGATTCCGGGATGGGCGCATTGGGGCTCTCTTTTTGCCAGACCATTCCGGTGATCCACCAGCGGGCGCCATCCCAATAAAGCTGCGAGTAATTCACGTAACGCTCCTTGACCGGACCCTCGGGCGTGTCGCGGAGCACGGACACGCTGCGCACCTGCGCCACACTGCCGTAGCGTTCGATTCGGCGTCCGCCCTCGGTTTCATAGGCGGCAGGGACCGGCTGGTCCCCCGCCGCACCGCCATGACCCGCCCAATATTCGTCCTGCGTCAGAATCCGGCTCTTCATCTGCCCGTTCTGTTCATATACCGAAACGAAGAGGGCGCCCGGAATGTAGAACGTGTCGTCGCGCGCCTTCTGACGAACCTTCCCGCGCAGCCCCGCCGGACCGCTGACGCATTCGTAGTCGGCTCGGATGATGTGGGGGATGGTGTCCACTTCCGCGGTATTGGCCGTAAGTGTAGGGTGGT
>JBJKSV010000326.1:0-5835 GCA_046703605.1 Limisphaerales bacterium | reverse complement strand
GTCGCAACCAGCGTTACGCGCGTATCGGCGATGTCATCAAGGCCCATATCAAGGAGGCCACCCCGGATGGCACAGTGAAAAAGGGCGAAGTCGTCGATGCGGTCGTAGTGCGAACGCGCCAGGCCATTCGCAGGGACGACGGCTCTTATCTGCGTTTCGACAACAACGCCATTGTGATTATTGACAAGGAATTCAACCCGCGCGGCACTCGCATTTTCGGGCCGGTAGCGCGGGAGTTACGCGAAAAGAAGTTTATGAAAATCGTCTCGCTTGCGCCCGAGGTCATCTAGGAAGCGCACAGAGCGGAAATTGCACCAACTCGCACTACCTTGCACTAAATTGCACTAATTTTTGTATCGGACCATGGCAAACCTTCATGTAAAAAAGAACGACGAAGTCGTTGTCATCGCTGGCGCCTTCAAGGGCAAGCGCAGCCGCATCATCGCGGTGGATGGCAAATCCAAGCGCGCCCTTGTCGAGGGACTCCACCTCATTAAGAAGCACATGCGCAAGAGCCAGCAATACCCGCAGGGCAAGATTGTTGAGCGCGAGGGTTCCATCCATATCTCCAACCTGATGAAGGCCGAGAAGTTCGACGCCCGCGCCTCCAAGCGCAAATCAACTGAGGCGCCCGCCGGAGCAGGAAACTGAAGATGAAAGCAAGACTTTACAAGAAGTACATCGACGAGGTTGTGCCGGCCCTGAAGGAGCGGCACAATTACGCCAACGCCCACCAAATTCCACGCATGGAAAAGATCGTGGTCAATATGGGGGTCAGCGCGTCTTTGGAGAAGAGCGCCCTGGATGACGCCGCAAAGGACCTCGCCCTGATCACGGGGCGCAAACCCGCCATCAGCAAGTCCCGGCACAGTATCGCCACTTTCAAACTGCGCAAAGGCCAGCCTATCGGTTGCCATGTGACCTTGCGCCGAGACGTCATGTATGAGTTTTTCGATCGCCTCGTCGCCACAGCCCTGCCGCGGATCCGCGACTTCAGAGGGCTGTCCACCCGGTCCTTCGACGGCCGCGGCAATTATTCCCTGGGCGTCGCCGATCAAACCATTTTCCCGGAAATTGACCTCGACAAAGTCAAACACCAGCAGGGGATGGATATCACGATAGTGACCTCCGCCTGCAATAATCAGGAGGCGATCGATTTGCTCAAACTCATGGGCCTGCCTTTCGCCGAGGGACGATGAATGTCTTGGCGGGTTTGATTCTGGATGTAAGTATCGTTTTCAGCTCATATTATGGCTAAAAAAGCTTGGATTGAACGTAATAAAAGGAAGGCCGAGACGGTCCGCAAATATGCCGTCGTCCGCGCCGAACTCAAAGCCAAGCGGGACTACGCTGGCTTGGCGAAGCTGCCCCGCGACGCCAGCCCGGTCCGCGTGGTCAACCGCTGCTCCATGAGCGGGCGCAGGCACGGCTACTTGCGCAAGTTTGGCTGCTCCCGTCTGACTTTTCGCGAAGCGGCCCTGAGCGGTCTTATTCCCGGTGTCGTCAAAGCCAGTTGGTAACGTCCTATGAACGACCCCATTGCCGATCTGTTGACTCGTATTCGCAACGCCAGCCACGCCCTGCTGCCGTCGGTCGCTGTGCCGCACTCCAAACTGAAGGAGAGCATCGTCAGCATCTTGAAGCAGGAAGGCTATATAACGGATTTTTCCCAAGAGGGCCAGGGTGCCGACAGGAGTCTCAATCTCAAACTCAAGTATCAAGGGAAGAAGAGTGTGATCGATGGCCTCCGGCGCGTCAGCTCTCCCGGCCTGCGCCGGTATGTCGGGGCCACGGACATTCCCCGTGTGCGAGGCGGCTTGGGAGTTGCCGTCCTTTCTACCTCCGAAGGTGTCATGAGCGGAAGGCAAGCGCGCAAGAAGAATCTCGGAGGCGAGTTGCTCTGCTATGTCTGGTAGTGTCTATTGAAGGTCTGATTTATGTCGCGTATTGGAAAACAGCCTATCGTCATCCCCCCAAAGGTGAAAGTTGAGGTCAAAGGCCAGGACGTCCGGGTGGAGGGGCCCAAGGGCAAACTCAATTGGCAGCTCCCGCGGCGCACGAGCATCAAGGTGGAAAACGGCAAAGCCATAGTGAGCCGGGCAGGGGATGATTCCCAGGCCAAGGCCCTCCACGGGCTGTCCCGCGCGTTGGTCAACAACATGGTGCGCGGGGTCAGTGAGGGGTTTGTCAAGAAGCTGGAGATTCAGGGGGTGGGCTTTAAGGCGGCCGTCCAAGGAAAAAATGTGAATCTTAGCCTAGGCTATTCGCATCCTATTGTGTATCCTATTCCGGAACAGGTCAAAGTGACGGTGGACGACAACACAAAGCTTACCGTCGAGGGGCCTGATCGCCAGCTTGTTGGCCAGGTAGCAGCGGAAATCCGAGGCTTTTATCCTCCTGAACCCTACAAAGGCAAGGGCGTTCGCTATACGGATGAACGGGTTATCCGGAAGGAAGGCAAGACCGTCCAATAATCCGTGCCGGTTGTGCGCAGAAGCAATTGATGAACCATGGCTCACGGCAAAATCCGTGACCGACTACGATGAGAACCGAACAGAAACATATCCTGGCGCAGCGCCGGCACTGGCGCGTGCGCCGCAAGATCAACGGCACTAAAGAGCGGCCTCGCATGTCCGTTTGCTTTACTCAAAAGAATATCCATATCCAGTTCGTGGATGATACCGCGGGCCTCACCCTGGCCTCGGCCTCAACCCTCGGCAAGGCCACGCCCGACAGGGACAAACTGGCTGCCAATGCCGCCAGTGCGAAGGTCCTTGGAGCCTTTGCGGCCCAGGCCGCCTTGGGCAAAGGCATCAAACAGGTGGTCTTTGACCGCGGCAGCGCCCGTTATCATGGCAAGCTCAAGGCCCTGGCCGACGCCGCGCGCGAAGCGGGCCTGCAGTTCTAACAATGTTCATGGAGACAACTACTGTGGCTGAAACAAACAAATCCCAAAGCGGCGATCAGCGTCCAGGACGTGGCGGCTTTCGCGCCCGGAGGAATCGCCCCGCTCCCGAAGCGTCCGATGTGGCCTTGGAAGGGCAGGAACAGGAACTGACTGAAAAGGTCGTCTATATCAACCGCTCCGCCAAGGTGGTCAAAGGCGGACGCCGATTCAACTTCAGCGCCCTGATTGTGGTTGGTGATCGGCGCGGACGCGTGGGCGTTGGCTTGGGCAAGGCCGGTGAGGTGGCCGACGCGATTCGAAAAGGCACCGAGGTGGCTCGCGCGCGCATGGTCCCCATTTCTCTGAAAGATGCCACCATTCCTCACGAGGCCTTTTCCCATTACTGCGGGGCGAAAGTCTAGCTGCGCCCCGCGTCGCCAGGCACCGGCATCATCGCGGGCAAGACCGTTCGAGCCGTGTTGGAATCCGCCGGGGTCAAAGACGTGCTCAGCAAGTCCCTGGGATCAAAGAACGCCGCCAACGTGGTCAAGGCAACCCTTGAGGCCCTCCAGAGTCTTCGCCTGCGTGAGGATATCTACCGCGGGCGCGGTCTGCAGATCACCAAGGTGCCGCCCCCAATACCGCCAGAGGCTTTTCCCGCTCCTGAACCGGCCGTTCCCTCCTCGGTGTCCGTTCCTGCCGGGACTTCGGAACGCGTTGGCGAGAGGGAAGTGGCTCCTTCTCCGGCGCCCCAACCCGCCGAGACTCGGGCGCCCGAGGGCGAGCGGGCAACGCCGCCCGCGCCCCCTGAACCGACTCCACCGCCTGCTGTCTAACTCTTGTCTTCATTGATGTTCTATGCGACTACACGACCTTAAACCTCGGCCAGGAGCCAAACATCGCCGCAAGCGTTTGGGCCAAGGTGAATCCAGTGGCCATGGCAAGACCAGCGGCCGGGGCGGCAAAGGCCAGACGGCCCGTTCGGGCAGCTCGATCCGCATTGGTTTCGAGGGTGGCCAGATGCCTTTGATCCGGCGCCTTCCCAAGCGCGGGTTCAACAATGCCCGCCATGCGACGCGCTATTTGGCGGTCAACATCGAAAGTCTGAATCGTTTCGAGGAGGGCGCGCGGGTGGATGAGACTGTTTTACGGGATGCTGGGTTGGCTAACGGAAGGGCCGCCGGCATCAAGATCCTGGGCACGGGCGATCTGACTCGCAAACTGACTGTCACCGCCCATGCGTTCAGCGCCTCCGCACGCGCAAAGATTGAAGCCAAAGGCGGCGCCTGCGAACTCATTGCCATTCAGAAGGCCGCCTCGCCCGAATCCTGAGCCAGCCATGCACTTGACAATCGTAACCGTCCATGTTCGCTGCCATCGCTAACACATTTAGTAATTGTTTTAAGATTCCGGAACTGAAGTCCCGGATACTCTTTACCCTCGTCGTTCTGGCTATATGCCGGCTCGAGGCCTATATCCGTGTGCCCGGTCTGAACGGCAAGGTTCTGGCTGACTACTTCGCCAGCCACGCCGGCCATGGCGGTTCGCTTCTGGGCATGTACAGCCTCTTCACTGGAGGCGCGCTCCAGAATTGCGCTGTGGGCGCTCTGGGCATCATGCCCTACATCAGCGCCACGATTATCATCCAATTGCTGACCGCCGTCGTGCCTCAGTTCAGCAAGCTTTCCCGCGAAGAGAGCGGACGCATCAAGCTCATCCAATATGGCCGCTACGGCACGGTTCTGCTTTGCCTGGGCCAAGGCCTGGTCAAGGCGCTGGGTTGGGAGAATCCAGAGAAGATCTTCGGGCAGGGGATTGGCCAGCTCGTGTTGTACAGCCCCGCCTACATCTGGTGGTATCGCATCCAAACAACCATTATCCTGACGACCGCCACGGTTCTGCTGATGTGGCTCGGTGTGGAGATAACCGACCGCGGCATCGGCAACGGGGTCTCGCTGGTTATCACAATCAACATCCTCGCCCGCCTCCCCGCGGCATTTGTGGGGCTCAAGGATATGTTCTTTCCAGGCGGAGGCGTGGAAGCCCAGTTTAATTTCGGGCACGCGATTGCTCTGGCGTTGCTGATGGTCGCGGTCATCGCCGGTATTATCGCCATCACGGAGGCACAGCGCAAAGTCCCTGTTCAATACGCCCAGAGGGCTGTGGGGCGCAAAGTCTATGCCGGCGGCACTTCGTTCATGCCGTTGCGCGTCAACTATTCCGGGGTCATGCCGATCATCTTTGCCTTGGCGGTGCTGATGTTTCCGGAGAAGGTCTTCCTGTTCCTGGGCAAGATTCTCAACATCAAGTTCTTCATCGAGATTGCGGCGGGCCTCAGCTACGGTGCTCCGCTTTACCTGATAGTGTATTCGCTGATGATTTTGTTTTTCTCGTATTTCTGGGTAGCCACTCAGTTCAACGAGCTGCAGATTGCCGATGATTTGAAGAAGAACGGCGGTTATATTCCTGGCGTGCGGCCAGGCCAAGCCACCAGCGACTTCCTTCATAACGCCATGAGCCGTATCACGCTGGCCGGCGCCATCTTCCTTACCATTATCGCCGTGATCCCTCCGATTCTAACGCGGCAGATGGGCATTCCGTTCCAGGTGTCCACGTTCTTTGGGGGCACCAGCATGCTTATTATTGTCGCTGTTCTGCTCGACACCATGCGCCAAATGGAGACTCACCTGCTTATGCGCCATTATGATGGCTTCCTGAAGAAGGGGAGACTCCGGGGCCGGTTCTAATCTGGATAGCTGATGCCACAAATAAAACAGCGACAGTCTGCAGGCAGGGCGCGCAGTCCTTTGCGCGCCGCCATTGGCACAATCGGAAGCATTCCGCGGGACCGCGGCGCGCCCAGGACAGCGCGCCCAGCCTGCGTATGTAAGATACAGGCCGGGATTCGGACGCCGGATTGGGTGAGCGACCAAGTTCATCATAAAAAG
>JBJKSV010000325.1:0-5821 GCA_046703605.1 Limisphaerales bacterium | reverse complement strand
GGGCAGGATCGACGCCGAGGGCGGGCGCAAGCCGGCCATTGCCGAGGCGGAGCAGGTCATGTATGAATCGCTCAAGCTCGGATTGAACTTTAAAGTGACCATGGGCAATGTGTTGACGCTGACGCCCGCACTGACAATCACCAAAGCCGAAATGGACCAGGCCCTGGGCATCCTCGACCAGGCAATCGGCAAGGCCGAGTCTTCAACTCCGGTTTAGAAGTAATTGGGCATGAGCCGGCCATTTACAATTTGCGATTTGCGATTTGCGATTGGGAAATCTCTTGTCCCGGAGGCAGTTCACCGCCTGACTCTTTGGCTGAAACCGGCGGCAGGACATGGCTTGCGGCCGCTTCTATCTTCCATCCCATTGTCTCCTTTATATGAAAACACCTACATTCCTGAGAATCCTCGTTTACGCAAACCTCTGTCTTTGTGCCGTCGGCGTCTTGGCCCAGCCAGGACATGACTCGCCAAAATGGTCCGAAGCCGTGGGTCGCACCGGTGCCGACCGCGTCGTATTGCCGGTGAACCAAGTCATCACTCCTGCCGGCAAACAAATCGAACTGCACGGGCTTCGTCCGCAGGTGCTGGCGTTAAGTCCGGACGGCAGACTGCTGGTCACATCGGGCAAGACCCACGATTTGATTGTCATCGACCCGGACAGCGGCGCTATCGTCCAAAAGGTCGCCTTGCCTCCCGACGGTCCCTTGACCGCTTCGCCCGGCGCGGTTTCCAGCCATATCATGAAGCGGGACAAGGATGACCAGGCCAGCTACACCGGACTGGTCTTTTCACCGGACGGCTCGCGGCTCTACCTCTCAAACGTCCGGGGCAGCGTCAAAGTCTTCGCCGTTGGCGCCGACCACCGGCTCCGCGGCATCGGCTCGATTTCGTTGCCCCACGCCGACGCGCCCAGGCGCAAAGAGGCGATCCCGTCGGGACTGGCGATTTCGAAAGACGGCACGCGGCTCTATGTCGTGGGCAGCCTGTCCAACCGCCTCTTTGAGTACGAACTGCCGAGCGGCAAGTTGTTGCGGACTTTTGACGTCGGTGCGATTCCTTACGACGTGGTGCTCGTCGGTCACAAGGCCTACGTGAGCAATTGGGCCGGACGCCGTCCGGATGCCAATAGCCTGAAAGGTTGGGCCGGACGCGGCACGGTGGTGCGGGTGGACGAGCGCGGTGTCGCCGATGAAGGGTCCGTTTCGGTGATCAACTTGAAGTCTGGCAAGAAGGTGGCGGAAATCATGACCGGCCTCCATTCCAGCGCGTTGCTGGTGACCCCGGATCGGCGATACCTCTGTGTCGCCAATGCCAACAGTGACACTGTGAGCGTGATCTCCACCGCGTCCGATAAGGTCGTTCAGACCATTCCCGTCCGCTGGCAGGCCCAGGACTTGTTCGGGGCCTCGCCCAATGCGCTGGCAATGGATGATTCAGGCAAGACGCTTTACGTGTGCAACGGCACGCAAAACGCCGTCGCCGTCATAGCGTTTCATCCGCCAGGCTCCGGGTTCCTGGGCCTGTTCCACAAGAGCAGCCCGCGGGCGAAGCTGCTCGGCCTTATCCCAACAGGATGGTATCCCGGTGCGATCCTTTACGATGGCCATCGCGGAAAGCTCTTTGTCGCCAATATCAAAGGCACTTTGCCTGACCGGGATTACGACCCGAGTCATCGTGGTTACAATTCCCACCAGCACCTGGGCACGATCTCCATCATCCCGCTGCCAGACAAAACGCAGTTGCGCCAGGACACTCGCGCGGTCGTTAGCAATTACCGCCATGCGGTCGAGGCGACTGTGTTTGCGCCCGCCCGCCCCGGCCAACCGGCACGCCCCGTACCCGAACGAATCGGCGAACCGTCGGTGTTCAAGCACATCATCTATTTCATCAAAGAGAACCGCACCTACGACCAGGTCCTCGGCGACGTGAAAGAGGGCAACGGCGACCCGCAGCTTTGCACGTTTGGCGAACGGGTGACGCCCAACCAGCACAACTTTGTTCGCGATTTTGTGCTCATGGACAACATGTATTGCTGCGGCATCCTGAGCGCCGATGGCCACGAATGGGCCGATACCGCCCTGGCTACCGACTACATGGAAAAGTCCTTTGCCGATTTCCCGCGCAGCTACCCCGACCTTCAGGACCCGGATGATTTCGACGCGGTGGCCTATTCTCCCGCCGGCTTTATATGGGACGACGCCCTGGCGCACGGCAAGACCTTCCGTGATTACGGCGAAGCCACGTGGGATGTGAAGGCGTGGAAAGATCCCAACAACAAGAAGCCGATAGACTTTCTCGCGTCGTACAATGATTTTGTCAATCACACGGGCCTGATCAAGTATTCGAGCGTTTGTGGCATTGATTCCATCGTCCCCTACACGATGACCAATGATATGATTGGATGGGACCTGGCCGTGCCGGATGTTTACCGCGCGTCCCAGTTCATCGGTGAACTGAAACGCTTTGAGGCGGAAGGGCACATGCCCAATTTGATTGTGATGGACCTCCCAAATGACCATACCTCCGGCACCGACCCCAGTGAACCCACGCCCGCCGCGCAGGTGGCCGACAACGACCTGGCGTTCGGCCAAATTGTCGATGCCGTCAGCCATAGCCCCTTTTGGAAGGATACCTGCATCTTCGCCTGCGAAGACGACCCCCAATCCGGATGGGACCATGTGAGCGGCTACCGCACGACCGCGTATGTCATCAGCCCCTATACAAAGCGTCATGCCGTCATCCACATCAACTACAACCAGACCAGCATCTTGCGCACCATCGAGCTGATGCTGGGGCTGCCGCCCATGAACCAGATGGACGCCACCGCCACGCCAATGACGGCCTGCTTCACGGACGATCCTGATTTCACTCCTTACAATTGCGTGTCGAACAATATCCCACTAGACCAGATGAACCCTTCGGTGGCCAGTATCCGAAACCGGCTCCAGCGCCGCGACGCCATCGTGTCCTCGCGCCTGCCCTTGAAGAAGGCTGACCAATGTCCGGAGGATGTCCTCAACCGAATCCTGTGGCATGCCCAACGCGGCTTTAAAGACCCTTATCCAGAATGGGCCATCATGGAAACCGGGGATAAAGACTGAACTCAGAGCGGTTTGACTGGTCTGACGCGTCAGACTGGTTTGGCTCCTCGGAGTGCTCGAAGTGACTCATTGGCAAGTCGCGCAATCCGCGTTAGATTCTAAGCGTTAGCGACAGAATCTACGGCTAAAAATGGTTTTAAGAGTTGTTAAATATGGAACTCCGGTCCTGCGCCAAAAAGGGGCGCGCGTGGAGCATGTAACCCCCGAAATCCGCCAGCTCATTGCGGACATGCTCGAAACGATGCATGTCAATAAAGGCATCGGCCTTGCTGCGCAGCAGGTGGGCTTGGCCCTCCAGCTCACCGTCGTCGATGTCCGCGGAGTGACCGATCGGCCCTCCACGCTTGAACTGGACGGGCGTCCGGCCGACGTCGCCAGGTTTATGCCGCTGGTACTGATCAATCCCGAGCTTCAGCCCATCGGCCCCCATGTCGCCGGCCCGGAAGGATGCCTGAGTTTTCCGGAGGTCTATGCCGACGTCAGCCGGCCTGAAGAGGTGGTTGTCCGGGCCATGGACGCGGAGGGGGGCCAACTTGAGTTCAAGTGCGGGGGATTGCTGGCCCGAGCTATCCAGCATGAGGTTGATCACCTCAACGGCATTTTGTTCATCGATCGCATGACCAGGGACGTCAAGGCTGCCCTCCGGGCGGACCTCGACACCCTGCAGGCCGAAACGCGGGCGGTGCTCCAGAGCGCCTCCTGAGACCGCGCTCAGTACACTTTGCGCAGGTTCGAGGGCAGGATGTTCAACTCCATCCGGTACTTCGCCACGGTTCGTCGGGCGATGACAATGCCCTTCTCTTCGAGCATGCGAACGACTTCCTGATCCGAAAGCGGCTTGGTGCAGTCTTCTTTCTTGAAGATTTCCGCTATCATATCCTTGACGCTGGTATTTGAGAGGCCGTCGCCATTGGCGGTCTGGATGCCGGCGGTGAAGAAGTACTTCATCTCGAAAATCCCCTGCGGAGTCTGCATGTATTTTCCAGAGACAGCCCGGCTCACCGTCGTTTCATGAACACCCACAACCCGCGCCACCTGCGCCATGGTCAACGGCTTAAGAGAGGCCACCCCCTTCTCGAGGAATTCGCGCTGCCGATTGACGATCTCCCGCGCAATGCTCAGAATCGTCTCTTGCCGCTGATGAAGGCTGCGAATCAGAAACTTCCCCGCGCGGATCTTCTCCCGGATGTAGTTGCGGACTTCGGCTGAGTTCTGGCCGCGCGCCATCAGGTCCTTGTAGGTGTTGCTGATCCGCAGGTGGGGGATATGTTCGTTGTTGGTCGTCACGACAAACTCATCTCCCGACTTGTGGACGAATACCTCGGGCAGGATGAATTGGTCGTTATCCGGCAAATAGGCCCGGCCCGGACGCGGTTCAAGCCGCGCTATCCGCTCTAAGGCCTCCTGCACTTCGTCCAGAGAAGTTTCGGTGCCGCGGGCAATCTCAGGGATGCGCCGTTTGCCCAGCGCATCCATGAATTCCTTAACGATGCGGTATTCGAGCGTGTTCTGCCGCCGGGCCCGCTCCAACTGGAGCAGGAGACACTCTTGAAGGTCCCGGGCGCCCACCCCTGGCGGTTCGAAGTTCTGGATCACCTTGATGATTTCCAGAATCTCTTCGCCGCTTCGGCCCGTCGCGGCGGTCAATTCTTCGAGAGTGGCCTTTAAATAGCCGTACTCGTCGATATTGCCGATCACAACCTCTGCCGCGGGCCACTTCTCCCCAGGCAATGGCGAATCCCGGAGTTGGTCGAGGAGGACTTCCTGCAACGAAGTCCCCGCCACCAGGGAATCAAACATGAACTGCCGCTTTTCCTCATCTTCAGCCGAGGCTCGGATCGGAAGATTGCTCTGGGCGAAATGATCGCGCCATTCCTGGTCCAGTTGCGCCAATCGCTCGAACTCGGCCTCGAAATCGTCCACAGGCGCATCCGAATTCTTTTCCGCCGCCGGATCAAAATCCATGTCCTCGGGCGGCTCCGCCGGATCGCCCGCTGGCGCGCCTGCCTCCTCCGGTTCCTCCTTCTCCTGCATATCAGGTTCTGTCGCCGGGGCTTCTTCCAGGACCGGATTCTGTTGCATTTCCTGCTCGACCAAGGCCTTCAGTTCAAGGGTAGGAGCTTGCAACAGGGCGAGCGACTGCTGCAATTGCGGTGCCAAAACCAGCGATTGCGTCAGCCGTTGCGACAGTTGTAAGCCTTGTGCCATTCCTTTATAGTAACCTGTTGCCCCCCAGTTACAAGTCAAACTTGGCACGGCTCTGGCTCCCACCCTGGGCCATTGACACGCCGCCGCTCGGAGACGAGAGTACGCACGGCTTAATGGTCAACCCCTGTGTTGCTAGAAAGGATGGTCTTATGAAGATGATTCTCGGTTTGGCGCTTTTGACTCTCCTGAGCCTGCCTGCGGTGGCGCAGCAGACCGACCCGCGCCCTCTCCAGGCCCAGCACCTGCTCCAATATAAACTGCCCACACACGTCGCCCCGTTCGAGCCGCTTTTGACCCCGGTCAAACCAAATGAGGTCTTCGGAACCAGGTTCGGTTTCAGCGGCGTCTTTGTGCAACTGGCCAAGACCAGGAACCCGTTGCAGTTAATTAATCCATTCGCTCCGCCCCAGTACGGTTCCGGAGACGACAACGTCGCCTGGAATATGATTAACGGCGCCCCTTCCGGTCTGAAGCTCTTTTCCCTCAGTTTCTAAACCCGATTTGCCCCA
>JBJKSV010000324.1:0-16209 GCA_046703605.1 Limisphaerales bacterium | reverse complement strand
CGTTGGCGGTTCCCCCGGTGCTCGTCGTTCCATATAAGATATTGCCGGAAAGAACGACCGAGGCGCGTGGGTTCGCTCCTTCCTGCTTTCCGTCGAAACTGTGCAACATCTTGAAGACCTGGGCTGGGAGCGAGACGCTCAGCGTCTGGCCCAGGCAGACGAGCAAGGTCGAAACGAGCAGCCAAGAGTTGCGAATGGCATTCATGGTACCTTGTTGTTTGCAGATGTAACGCATATCTCGTGCCACCGCATGGAGTCGGACGAACGAGCAGAGCATCTCGACCAGATATTCCCGCAGGTCAGACTTGCCAAGCAAGCCGGCAATTCGGGGGCCGTCAAAAACGGCAACGCGCTTGCCGCGCGGGTCCCGCTCCAGCACGAAGCCCTGCCCCTCAAGATCCCGCCAGAGGCGGCGCAACAGGGCGGAGAATAGCAAGCAGGGGGAAACGCGAACGAAGGCTTCCCGCCCGCTGGTCAACCGCTCAGCCAACTTTTTGTCCTCAACCATCGGTTCCAGGAGGTCCGGTTTGTCTCGGAGCAGGTTGATAATGTGATCGTGATCCCGCCGCTTGGTTGCCACCGTTTCCACAATGAATTTCAGGTCGCTCTCGGTAAACCGCATAGTCTCACTCGCCATCAGGCAGCCTGACTACCAGATAGGCCCGGCAGTGAGCAAAAGCAAATAATGCGGGGCGTTTTCGAGGGTTGCATGAGCTTTGGCCTCAGATTTCGAGGATGCCATTCGGGCAGAGTGCGGGAAAACCGCCGGGACCGTCGCGCTGGCCCAAAGGCTCCTCAAAGAACTGCCCGCGAGCATAGTAATGGATCCGGGTGCGGACTGGTCGCTTTGGGCCGGGAGTGTGACTCCCTGGGATTACCTTGGCCTCGGGCCAAATGTCCATATGAAATCAGTTCCAAGATGATGGCACTGGCTTGTCCTCCTGTGTGGCTCTGGTTAGGCAGATTGGCCATCAATTTGGCGGTTGGATTTCCCTCACACGGCTCACTCGCATCGCGCCCATAACCGCATTTCGGAATCGCCGCCGACCTTTGATCGGACGAGCGAGCAGGCGGTTCATCTGCGGTAAATGGTTATGCCGGTTTCTTATAGGCTCAGCCTGTGGCCCAGACTCTGACTCGAGGGGACCGCTTCAACGCCCCGTGGACGAAACGACTCCCGGTTGAGGTGAGGCTCCATACTGGTCAATCCACCTTTGCGGGTCTTCGCCCAGGTCCTGCCCGGTGATCTTGCGCAGGTGCTCAATGATTTCGTGAACATCGCGAGCCCGCTCCCGCTCTGCCATCATGGAATGGTAACTCCCCGCCAGCTTTGGGGTGTGATGGGCAATCGCCTCGAGCATCTGAACCGCGACCTTTGCTTCAGACCGAAGCGCCACGTCCCGGCTCTTCTCGAAGTCCATGATGAGGTCCCACGCGCCCTTCTCGTCCAACCGCCCCTTCTGATCCTTCCAAAGCACGTACCACAGCAACCCTATGATGAGGCCAACCCCGACGATGGGGATGAATATTGGAGACCAGATCAGCAAGATCAGGACAAGGGCCTTAATCAACTTCCAGACAAAGACCAGGAGGATCTTCATAGGTGCGTCGTCCTTCCTCTTGGAATCTTGAGTCCCAAGGTGGCCAGCCGCCGGCTGGCGCTGGGACTTCCGGGTTCCAATTGACCACGGCAACCCTTAAACAGATATTCGATGGGCATGGTGCCTTCGGCCAAAAACAACAGCGTCTTTTTACCAACCTTGAGCGGACAAGCCAAGGAAAACCTCAAGCATGAACACTCTCCCGCACGGCGGTTGACAAACCGCAATAGAAAGCGTTGGCGCTTACCAAGGCTGATCCAGCTCTGCTCGGATAGACTGATCTTCAACAACGACAGCACCATTACCGCCGCGGCTCTGGACCGGCTCCTTCACCACGCCGAAACCGTGGTCATCGAAGGCACCAGCTATCGAATGAAGGACCAAGCCCAAAGCTGATCCCCACTCCCTCGGTTCACATCCCCCCGCCAACCGGCAGTTCCCGCTGCCGGTTTGTTCATTTTCGGCCATCATCGAACCCGCAATTTCAAACCGGCGCATTTCCTACATGTTCGCACCGGCGGCCACAGCAACTACATTGCCTACCGAGCTCTCGGCTTGGCCCTGGCCGAGGAGGGCGATCTGCGCCGGGCCGAAGGAGACCTCCGTACGTCGGTGCGCATTAAACCGGACGACGTGGCGACGCGCGGTATCTCGGAGAGATATTGTTCCGTGACGGGAATAGCCGGGGTGCCTTCGAGCAATACACGACAGCGCTGAAGCTCGACCCGGGCGATGCCCAGACACATCGCCGCCTGGCGCAGCTTCTCACGAGTTCGAAGGATCCCCAGTTCCACGATCCGCGCACGGCGCTGAGTGAGGCGCGGCTGGCGTGTAGATTGAGCAACTACAAGAACCGCGACATCATGGCCGTGCTGGCACCGGAAGACTTGCCGATGCTGTACCGGATTTGGGACTGCTTGCTTCATCTGAGCGGGGGCGAGGGGTTCGGTCTTCCGGCGTGGGAGGCGATGTGCGCCGCGCTGCCGGTGGTTTATACGAATTACTCCGCGCATGGAGAATTCCTGCGCCGCGGGAAGGCGGGGCTGCCGGTGAGTGGCATTTTGCAGCCGGAACCGAAGACTTGCATCTGGCGGATGGTGGCGGACGTGCCCCAGGCGATTGAGGCCGTTCGGCGGCTCTATTTCGACCGAAAGCTGGCGCGGGAACTCGGCGCCAACGGTCGCCGATTTGCCGACGGGTTTGGAATCCAGACGCAGGTGGACGCCTGGCATGCCACCTTCGAGCGGCTTGTTCGCGCGCCCGTGCCGCCGCTGTGCCCGTCCGTCGGCTTGAGTGCCAACGCGGCCGGGTTGCATTCACTGTGGCGCTAGCTGAATAGCGCAGATCATGAAACGCGAGCGCTATCTCCCAAGCTGCGTCCTGCCAGGGGCGCCTCACGCTTCACGTTTCACGCCACTAGGCCTGCAGCTCGCAGAGGGCGGGCTGCGGCGCATGCCGGATTACATGATAGATGTAATCCTTGAGCTTGGCCCGGCGCATCTTCAACTCTTCAATTTCCTGGTCCGTGGCAAAATCGATCTCTTCTTCAATCCGGTATATCTCATCGTCCAGCCGGTGATACTCATCGAACAGGCTCCTGAAGTGGTCACTACTGGCCCTGAGTTGCCTGATGGTCTCCCGGTATTCCGGGAATTCTCTGAGTATCGGGTGATGCAAGTCCATGGGTGGATGCTCCTATGGTTGTGTGGTTTGTCTCTTTGTTGGATGACGCAAACAGGCCGGGAGCGGCAAGCTCCCAGAGATGGGTAGGGAAGGGAATTCGACGCGGTTGCCTGGAATTCGGCCCGTCTGATTGAGACAACGGGCCGCAGGTGACCGTGGTTTCGCGTCGCTTCAGGTCCATTCGCGTTTCGCCGCACTCGCAGCGTAGCATGATCCTAACAGGGATTTCATCGCAGTAAAGAGTTTCTTTCCGCGAATTTCAAGTTTTGACCGCACGCCAGGGCGACCGTTCAAAACCCGCAAGCCCAGCATCGAAGATCCAACGTCCAACGTTGAACATCCAATCTTGGATTTCGGCTTCGGATTTGTCGGGGTACCGGGCTACTGGCGCGAATCGCTCCCTCCATCATCCATCACCCGTCATCCATCATCCCCTATCCTCCGCGCCGATTACGGCTGCTCGGCCCTGACCGTGACGAGGCGTCCGTTGACGCGCACCATCGCTATGCTCGGTTCTGGAGAAGTAATCCGATAAGAGACGACCTTGCCGTCCTTCCAGTCCATGCTGACCGTGAAATTACCCCGAGCTTTAATTCCTCTGACCGAGCCACTGGGCCATTCGCGAGGCAGGGCAGGGAGGAGATCGATGATCCGCATCGGCTTCCCAGCTCCATCGGGACCAACACCGGAATCTCCGGATGCCGTCTCCGCGGGCGCAACCTCATGGCTTTGCAGCAGCATCTCGATGATTCCCGCCGTGCCGCCGAAGTTCCCATCGATCTGGAAGGGCGGATGAGCATCAAAGAGATTCAAGTAGGTCCGGTCCGGACGAAGGAGCAGTTTAAGGATTTCGTAGGCATGCTCGCCGTCGCGGAGCCGTGCCCAGAGATTGAGGCGCCAGCCCAATCCCCAGCCGGTGGCCTCGTCGCCCCGAATCTCGAGAGATTACTTGGCGGCGGCGGCCAATTTCGGCGTGCCATCGGGGGTGATCTGCGCGCTGGGATAAAGCCCGTAAAGGTGGGAAACGTGCCGATGATGGATGTCCGGCGCCTCGAGGTCCCAGTCTTCCCGCCACTCCTGGAGTTGGCCCGCCTTGCCGATCTGGTCCGGCGCCAGCCGTTCGCGGGCGGCTTCGATCTTCGTGGAAAAATCGGCGTCTGTGCCCAAAATCCGCTCCGCCTGGATGCAGTTGCCGAAAAGGTCGCGAATGATCTGTTCGTCCATGGTTGGTCCGGCGCATAGGGTGCTTCCGCCGGGGTGGCCGTGTTCCGGGGATGCGGACCGGCAGGTGACCAGCCACCCGTTGGTCGGATCGACGACGAGCGAATCGAGGAAGAATTGCGCGGCGCCTTTCATCGCCGGGTAAATCTGTTTGAGATAGGCCCGATCGTTGGTAAACAGGAAATGCTCCCATAGGTTCTCGCAGAGCCAGGCCCCTCCGGTCGGCCAATGGCCCCATGGGCCGTCAATAGGCGCGGATGCCCGCCACAGGTCCGTATTGTGATGGGTGACCCAGCCACCGGCGCCCCAGTGCATCCGCGCCGTTTTGGCCCCGGTATGGGTCAGGTCCAGCACCATGGCTTCCAGAGGTTGGATGCACTCGCCCAGGTTGGCCGTATCCACCGGCCAATAATTCATCTCCGTGTTGATATTGATGGTGTACTTGCTGCCCCAAGGCGGGTTCATGCTTTCGTTCCATATCCCCTGAAGATTGGCCGGCTGGGTGCCGGGCCGGGAACTGGAAATCAAGAGGTAACGGCCAAATTGAAAATAGAGCACCGCAAATCCCGGGTCGTCACCACTGTCGAAGTCCTTGATGCGCTCGTCCGTCGGCTTCTGCGACAAGTCTGGCCCCAGGTTCAATGAGACGCGCCGAAAGAGCCGACGATGCTCGGCGATGTGATCCGAGCGCAACTGCTCGTAGGATTTCCGGCTTGCCTGACGGATGCAGGCGCGGGTCAGGGCCTCGGGGTCGCCGCTCACATCGTCGTAGCTCTTGTAGCTCGTGGCGATGGCGATAAGCAGGGTGGCGGAATCCGCCCCATGCACCGCCAGGCTTTCACCCGCCGGGACGATTTTGCCGCCTTTCGTCCTTACGAACAGCCGGGCCTGGAACTTGAGCGCGCCGGGAATGCCCTCCGCGCTGCCATTGACGCCCGCCAGCACCAGCGTATTCGGAGCTTCAACGGTGGCCTTTGCCTTCTGCGGCGTTTTGAATGAGGCGGTAAAGTCGATCTTGCCCGGCTGGCTCGCGGTCAGCCGCACCACGATGACCTGGTCCACCGGGCTGGCAAACACCTCTCGCTTGAAGGTCGCTCCATCCGAGGTGAACTGGACGCTGGTGATGGCCGTGTCGAGGTTCAAATCGCGCCGATAATCCGACACCGATTCGGTGGCCGGCAATTCCAACATGAGACTCCCGACCGTTTCGTACGGCATCTGACCTCGAGGGTGGGCCAACATTTTCGAATTCACGAGCCGGTCGGCCTCGCGGTATTTCCCCTCGAAGACAAGGCGTCTGGCCTCAGGCAGTGCCGCCAGCGCCTCGGGATTGTTCGGGTCATAAGGCCCGCCCGCCCAGAGCGTGCTCTCGTTCAATTGGAGCCGTTCCCGCTGGATGCCACCAAACACCATCGCTCCCAACCGCCCGTTGCCAACCGCCAGCGCCTCCACCCATTTAACCGCCGGTTTCCGATACCAGAGCGACAACGGCTCGGCCGGAGGTGGCGCCTGGCCCAGGAGTTGTCCGTCAAACCTGGTGCTGAGGCCAGGGGCTTGTGCCGCGTTCACCTGGGCGCAATTGAGCAGGGATGAAAGGAGCAGCGCGGCACAAAGGCGGGGCAAGAGTATCTTCGGTGTCTTATGCATGGCAGCCGTTATGAATCGGCCGAGTTGCCCAGTCAACTCCCGAATTCTCAGAAGCTCAAGAGCACCTGCCAAACAAACATGTTACCCAAACCGTCGATCTGCTCCCAGACCCGGCGTATCATGTCCACGTCCCCAGTGATGGCCGGCAGTTCGCTTGCCTTCACCTGCCAGGGCAGGCAGATGCCGGCCGGGACACGTGGCTTGAGCCGCTCCGCAAGCCCCTTGAGCCGCTGGCGGTCGGTGACCGATTCTGGCGTGTCACAGGGAGGCAGAGGCGTTGGCGCAACCGAAACACCGCGATAGACTCCGTACTCGCGGGCGGTCTGAGTCATCGCGCGCAGGTTCTCAACACGGGTATCGTCCTGCATGATGGCCCCGGCGTCGAAGATATAGCCGCCGTCCGCCGCCGCTTCGTCTATAACGCGTTTGCAGAAGGCCCGGACCTCCTCGGGCGTCCCGTAGCTCAGCAACATGTTCGGCACACCGCCGCTAATCGCGAATTTGTGTCCGAGTTTCTTGCGCACGCTAACCACATCATCGCGATCGGCGTGGAAGAGGATGCTCCGCGCCGGAAGCTCGGTGAACGCATCCAGGTGAGGTGCCCATTTGCCTTCGGCGTAAAACATGGTCTGGTGGCCGTGTTTCCAGAATTCTTCGATGATGGGGCGCAACGTGGGCCAGTAATAGGTCTCAAACTGGCGCGGGTTGATGAAGGGGACGCAGCCGCGGTGCATCCAAAAGCCGATAGGCACCTGCCGACTCGGGTCGGCGGTGCTCAAGCCGACGTGGCAGAGGTGAGGCATAAGGGCTTCGCACGCGGCCAGGACCTTTTCCGGCTGCTCGTGGAGGTCCGTTACCAAGCCGATGTAACCGCGCAGTTTGTCCGCCAGGATGTCGAACGGCGCCTTGAAAATGCCGGCAATGCTGGAAGGCATCCCGCATTCGGTTCGCAACCGTTGGACCTGCGGCCCAAAGGCGTAGAAGTATTCGAGCATGGCCATTGCCCCTTTGACCAGCGCCAACCGGCTCCGGTAGGCCGACGCTCCGCCGATTTCGGTGGACACCCGCGGCAGCCAGGTATTGTAAAGAAAGGCGGTTGGGTCCTCGATCAGGACGTCGTATTCATCCGCGCGCATGAAGGCCCGGTCCTCCGGCGGCTCGATGTAGTTGAAACCGGTGGTATGCGGAATCCCAATGCCCGGAATCCCGTAGTAGCGCAGCCCAAGTGCCTGCGTTAGCCCGGTCCAGACATAGACCATGTTCGGGACGATGGCGTCCCAATCGAAATCCTTGGCACATTTGAGCGCCGCTTCGAAGGCCTTGTGGTAGTCATGGGCGACGTCCTGGCAGGTCATTCCGGCGTAGCGCGCCGTGAACTCGGCGACAAATGGTCGAATCGGCACGCAATCCGGTTTTTCGTTCCTCAGGGCCGTCACGTAGCGGGCCAAGCGTTGCTGGTAAAGCTGTTCAGTGTTCATTCTCTTTCTGGTGGTCTGGGCGACCCGCGATAATCTGCGTTGAATGTTACGGACCGTTGCGCCGATAGGCCATGAAAAACTATGACGGTTCGGCCGAGCACGGAGGTTGGCTCCAAGCGACGCCGACAACAGGATTCTGCTCTGTGAACAGTGATTGACACGCCAGCCGCGGCAGCTATAGACTTCATGCCGTCCTGAGGTTTTAATGCCAAGCTCCGCGCTGGCTTGTCCGAAGGATTGGGCTGGCGGAGAGGGCGCTGGTCCAGTTGGGGAATCGTCGGGCGCCAGGCTTGGCGGCTTTGGCGGCCGGCATTCCTGCGAGCACAGCTTGAGTGGTGAACTATGAAAGCTATATCCTGTGACAATAGACGGAATCCCAATGCTTCTTATATAACGTCGCGCGACACGAAACAAATCACTCGCCGGGCTTTTCTCAAGCGTTCAATGGCGGCGGGTTTGGCTTTGGGGCTACCCGGAATTGTCCGCGCCGGTTCGCCCAATGATACTGTCCGCCTGGCGATGATAGGCCTGGGGGATACCAAGGCGGTCGGCGGAGTCGGGGGCCGGGGACATCAGCTTATTCCCCACGCCCTGGCCGTGCCTGGCGTAAAGATCGTGGGGCTATGCGATGTGGACCCCTCGTTTATCGCCCGGGAGGCGCAAGCCTTCAAGAACCGAGGGGAGAAAGTCGCTGCCTGGACGGACCTCCGACGCGTGCTGGACGACAAGGACATCGACGCAGTCGTTGTGGCCACGCCCAACCACTGGCACGCTCTGGCCACAGTCTGGGCATGCCAGGCCGGCAAGGATGTGTACGTGGAGAAGCCTTTTTCCTACGACATTTGGGAGGGCAAGCAAGCGGTGGCCGCCGCGCGCAAATACAACCGCATGGTGCAGGTGGGGATGCAGAATCGCTCCAGCGAGTTGATTCCGTCGATTACCGAAGGGATTCGCCATCTCGGCCCCATCCGCTACGTTCACGCGCTAGTGTATCGGCCGCGCCAGAGCATTGGCCGAGTGACGGCGCCCACGCCCATTCCCAAAAGAGTCAACTACGACCTCTGGTGCGGGCCCGCGCACAAAGGGCTGCTCATGCGCAAGCAATTGAATTACGAATGGCATTGGTTTTGGGACACCGGCAATGGGGAAATGGGCAACAACGGCATCCACATCATTGACCTTTGCCGCTGGATGATGGGGCAGGAGTATCCCGCACCGCGGACGCTGAGCATCGGCGGGCGGTTTGCCTTCGACGATTGCGGAGAAACCCCGAATACCCAGATCGCGCTCTTTGATTATCAGCCGGCGCCTTTGCTCTGCGAGATTCGCAATGTGGAGACCTCCCCCAGTTCAGAGAGCATTGGGAGGTACCGCAAGCTTCAAGGCGGCATGATTATTGACTGCGAAGGGGGATATTTCGCAGGCGACGCTACGGGCGGAACGTTTTTTGATAAGCAGGGCAAGGAGATTCAAGCCCTTAAACCCAGCTATTTCGGGGACGCCGAGGCGCTGGTGACGCGGCACATGGCTAACTTTATTGAGGCGGTGCGAAGCCGCAAGAGGGACGCTCTGAATGCCGAATCGCTCATCGGCTATCGCTCCGTCGTCTGCTGCCATACGGCCAATACATCGCATCGTCTGGGGCTTCAGGAACCCTCAGAATCGATTGCCGAATCGATTCGCGCCAGCAGCGAATTATCGGACGCCTTCGAGCGCTGCCGCGGCTATCTGCGCGAGAACGGGGTGCATTTAACCGCAACTCCCGCAACTTTGGGTCCCTGGCTGACTTTCGATGGCCAGCAAGAGCGTTTTACCGGCGATTTCGCGGAAAAAGCCAATGCCCTGGCGCGCCGCCATTACCGGGCGCCGTATGTCATGCCTGAGATCGCCTGACTGCGGGGCGCGGCCTGTATATCATGCCCCCTCCCACAGCGCACCATCTGGAAAAGAGACCGGATTCCGCACCGGGTCTGGCGCGCCGAGCGAAGCTTCAGCGGCTTTTCGTGCTGGGCCTGTTGTTGATCGGTTGTGTGGTTTCAGGGCTGTTGCTGGGGGCAATGTGGCGAAATCCACCGCACCGCGCGGTGATCGCCATGGCTTGGGGCTTAATCCTGTTCTGGATTATCGGATGCGGCTTCACCTTCTGGCGCTGGAGGGAACTGTGGTGCAGGCTTGCT
Source organism: Limisphaerales bacterium (assembly GCA_046703605.1). GTDB lineage: Bacteria > Verrucomicrobiota > Verrucomicrobiia > Limisphaerales > UBA8199 > JAJYHY01. The sequence continues at coordinate 6,402 of JBJKSV010000324.1, read as the reverse complement.
GCGCGCGTCCCTCTGCCTTGGTTTCTCAAATTCGTGTTCGGGTGCGTCCTTTTGGCGATGCTCGAAGAAGCTGTCACGACCTCGATGACCAATTGCGCGCCGCTGTTCGGGGTTAAGATTGGCCAGGCATATATTACCGCTTCCACCAATTACTTGGACGTCATCCTTCACCACAGCGTCGTGGTGTTTGTGCCGATGTTCATCGGCTGGGCCGTCCTGCTCAAGTATTGGCGATTTTCGCCTTTCGAGGTGTTCCTGCTCTGGGGAATTACCGGGACGTTGCTTGAGTTCGCATACTCGGGCTATCAGGGCCTGCCCAATTTCCCTTTTTGGATCCTGGTTTACGGCCCGATGGTTTGGCTTCCGGCCCATTCCGCGGACCCCGAGCGGCCGGCTCGGATTCCGAAATGGTGGTGCTATCCCGTGGCCGTCGTCCTTCCCCCGCTGTTCCTGCCTTTAGACGTAGTGCTCGCGCCCTGGCTCTGGCTGGGAGGCAAACACCCGAACATTCACTTCCCACCTATATCCTGAGTCTGCTTCAGCCGAAGTGAGCGCCACGTTTTTCTGTGCCCATCGCAATCACGACCACACCTACGGCAAAAACCGTGAGCGCCGTCAGGGCCATGGCGGTTGCGTAGCTCAAATGCCGCGCGAACACGGCCTCCAGGTAAGCGACGCTCCCGGCCAGCAGCACCCCGCATTGATAGGCAAATCCCGGTAGAAAGCCGCGCACCGAGTTGGGCGCAAGTTCGTTGATGTGCGCCGGAATCACACCCCAGGCGCCCTGGACCATGAATTGCATCAGGAAGGCCCCCAGAACAAGCCATACCGTCCCCGGCCCATAAGCCCAGAGCGGAATCAGAGCCATTGCCAGGAAAAAGGCGACAATCATCCCACGCCGCCGCCCAAAGCGGTCGGAGAGCTGGCCGAAGAGAATGCCGCCCAGGACCGCGCCGATATTGTAGATCACCGCGATAATCGCCACCTCCCGGGGCGTGAATCCGCGCTGTTCCTTCAGAAATGTGGGATACATGTCCTGCGTCCCGTGAGAAGCGAGATTCATCATCATCATGAGCGCCGTCAAGTAGAGGAAGATTCTCCAGTTCGACACGATGGCCCGGCCCAGGCCTCGCCAACTCTCCTGTCGCGTTCGCTGCCACACTGCGGACTCCTTGACACGGTAACGGATGAACACCGCCAAGAGCGCGGGCAAGCCGCCGACGAAGAACATCGGCCGCCAACCCCATCGTGGAAAGACAACGAAATAGCAGCACGCCGCCAGCAGGTAGCCAATCGCGTAGCCTTCCTGAAGCAGGCCCGACAGCACGCCGCGCCATCGTGGGGGGGCCTTCTCCATTGCCAGCGATGCCCCAACGCCCCATTCCCCGCCCATGCCAATCCCAAAGAGGGCGCGTAAGACCACAAAGCTCATGTAAGTCGGCGCCAGGCCGGAGAGGACCTCGACGATCGAGTAAAAGACCAGGTCGATCATGAGCGGCAGCCGCCTGCCGTATCGGTCCGCCAACAGCCCGAAGATGAACGCGCCAACAGGCCGAAATGCCAGAGTGACCGCAATGGTCGCGGCGATGGCTGGGATGCTGGCCTGAAAATCGTGGGCAATGGCCGGCAGCGCGAAAACCAGGACAAAGAAATCGAATGCGTCGAGCGTCCAGCCCAGGAGGCTGGCTATCAGTGCGCTCAGATAGTCGCTTTGTTCCCCTGTAACAGTGCGATCTCCAGGGCGGGTTGGCTCGGTGTTCATGAGAATCCTTCCATCTCAGTTCAACGGACGACTAAAGCCTGCACCGGGCGGAGCAGGACCGGACCCAGCAGCCCGGATTCCAATAAGGGGGAGTCTTTCGTCCAGAATTTCCAAGTGGCGAAGGTGAGGCGGCCAGTGGGGCTGGGTTTATCCTGCTTGAGCCATTCGGGCCATTTGCGCAATGGGCTGCCTGTTGCCCCGGGGGCGCTGTCGAGCCAATCGCAGTCTGGCGGGAGTTGGTCGTCGCCAATCCGGCGATTCGGCCACAGGTTGGTCACTTTGATTTCCAACCGGTTTAGGCCTGGCTTGAGCAGGCGAGTAACATCCACCCTGAACGGTGGTTTCCAGAGAATGCCGCCGCCCTCGCCGTTCAGAGTTACGTCAGCAATGACATCGACAGCGCCCAAATCCAAATAGGCTCGGCGGTTTTTCGAGAGGAATCCCGGCGGGACCCAGAAGGCGTTCCGGTACGTCGCCGTACCGGAGAAGTAGCGAACGCCAGGGTGGCTGTCCTCGGTCCAGGAAATCAGGTGGTTTAAGAAGATTCTCGCAGGTGCGCCGGAGTGTGGCGGGAAGGACAGCCGCCAGGGCCCCTTGATAGCGAGCGCGTCGGGCAAGGCCGGAATCCTGGCCTGAAGTGATTTGCCGGAAGCCGTCTTCAACTCGTAGGCTCCGCTCGCCTTGGCCAGCAGGCGCAGATGGCCGTTCACATCCATCGAAACATCGGCCGAAGCATCCTCTCCGCCGTTGCGCCTGACTGAAACGATCGGGTCGCAATGATTGGACGGTTTTCTGAAGACCACAAACACCGAGCCGAAGGGGTGAAGCTTCAATAGCACTGCAGTCCCGCCCTTGTCTGGATGCCAAATCCCCGCCTCTTCGATGCGGCCTGTGTCTGGATGCCAGAACTCGGGCATTCTGCCTTGCACCCGAAATTCGCAATCTGCCTGCACGGCTGTAGAGTTCGGGCTAGCGACGAAATACACGTCCGCGCCGCCGGCGCGACGATGAATGACGGTGAGCGCGCGGAGCGTAGTCGTCAATTGACGAAAGTCAGGGGGCACGTCCATCTCGGCAAGTACCTCTTTGAGTGGTCTGCCCCAGATTATCCTGCCTCGTCCAGTCTGCTTTTGGGTGATGGTCTTGCCGTTGCAATTGGCCCACAACTGGCTCGCGAGGCTTTCGACTTCCCGGTCGCACTGGGGGTAGCCACTAAGGCTCGGCGAGGTGGCCGGAGGAGGGCCAATGACCGTTGCGCCGGCCTCAACCAGGCGTTTGATCTTACGGAGAAAGGCGGGTGTCGCGTGGTCGCGCGGCGCCAGGACCAGAAGACGGTAGCTCATCCCATCCGGGAGGGCGACGCGCCCGTTTGTCACAGACATGCGGTCCAGCACCACCTCCGGCGAGGCTACGTCGTAATCGTAGCCCTTGGGCAGGGCGGGTTGGAGTTGATCTCTAGCGGGCGGCTCCGTATAGGCGCCCTCGCCTGTGAGATAGCAGACGTCCGCCACAAAGCGGCCCTGCTGGAGAAGGAACTGGCAGCGGGCCAGGTAATCGTGCCAGGGCTTTGAATCCTCCCACCAGGTTTCGGTGCGGTCATACTCCACGCCCCACATGCCCATGGTCATTCCCGGTCGGCGATTGAGCCATGGCTGGTGGGCGAAGCGGTGGATGACCAGGCGGTTCACCCCGGCGCAAAAGGCGCGGTCGGCGAGCCACTTGAGCGTGAAGGGATGATTCTGCCATTTGGCATTGAAGGGCCATGCAGTAAAGGCCTCAGCGGCGACAATGCGCTTGCCGGCCGTGTGCGCCGCGGAGGCCATCGTCTTGCTGGTCTGAAAGTTCCCTTCGGCCTCGCGTTGGTTCCAGAACTCGCTCATCGGCACATCGGCCTGTGCCGCGTAGAGCAAGTCATCGAAGGGGCCGTCCCCGTAGGCCTCGATGGAGAGCTTCATTCCATGCTGGTGAGCCAACTCGGCAAGGCGCCCGGCGTAATTGTCCGCGAAGAGATCGGCAATGGTCCGGCGCACGTCCCAGAGGAACCGGTCAGAAACCGCCGGGCTCTCTACAAATCGACCGGTCATGGCGGGCAGGTAAGGCAAGGCGCTATAGCCGCGGCGCCGCTGAAATTCTTTGAGAAAATCCGGCGTCCAGTTCTGAAATCCGGTTTCGTAGCTGTCGATGTGAGTAAAAGTGAAGGCACGTTGGCCCGCCGCTCCGGTCTCGGCTTTGAGCCTGGCCAGGTAGGAATTGAAATGCACATCAATGGCCCGCCGGCTCAATTTATCGCACTCCAACCCGTAGCCGCCGGGCCGAGCGGGGGGATTCATACGCCCGGTGGAAATGCTTCCGAAGCGGAGGACCGTCCATTGGCCCTTCGGCACGTTCCAGGCCAGGCGGCCCTGGGAGTCCACCTTCGAGGAAAGGTCGATGACTTCATTCGGCCGAATGATGCCGTAAGAGGGGATTGTCCCAGACGCCGCGTGCGCGGGGACATGCCGGCTCAACCCGGATTTGGCATGATAAAAAGGGATCTGGAATCGCGGATAGAGGGCCACTTCAGCCAGCTCAATTCGATTCAGCGGCGACCGAGACTGGGTAAACGCTATCCGGAAGTACCGAGCTTTAACCGGCTCGATTTCCAGAGACACATCGCCCGTGCCGGTCATGAATTGACGAACTGCTTTGAAGGAGTGGCCGTTGTTGGAAACCTGGAGCGCGCCTTGGAGAAACTGCCGCGGTCCCGCCCCATGGAGATCGAAATGCGATACCGAGATGGAATGTTGGAATTCAAGTTCCACGTATTGCGGATGGCCTGGCGCGGCGGGAGGCAGGGTAACGAAGGTCCGCTGGTTTCCATCCACGAAACGCGCGCCATTGAAGCCGGCAGGGGCGCTGGCTGTGACTTTGGGCGGCGGACCGGGCAATGGCGCGCCATCGCCAACCAGGGTTGGAAAGGCCAGCGTCGCAACCTCCAGGCAGTAGCCGGCTCCTTTTCGGATCGGCGGCAAATACCCCTCAAAATGGACTGGGCCAGTGATGTTGGTCATGCTCGAGGTCAAAACCTGCATCGACAGCGCCGGAGTAATCCATGGACCGCCGCTACCGGTCCAGCCGGGGCCGTTGTTGATCGAGAATTTGAGGCCAAGCCGAGCGGCCTCGGAGACGGCATGCTTGAGCAGATCGTGCCATTTCTGACTGCCGAATTTGACCGGGCCGGGAGGAATCTTCTGGGTCACATCCATGAGCAGGACGCCACCGATGCCAACCCGCCGCATGGCCTGCAGGTCGGCGGTGATCCCCTTGCGGGTGATGTTGCCGTCCAACCAGAACCAATTCACCCACGGCCGAGCCGAGTCGGGCGGATGAAGGAAGCCGGTTTCCAAAGGGCGTGGCCCGGGACTGAGACCGTCGCGCTGCGCGGGAGCCGAGGGCGCTTCACCAGGCGCCGTCGGTCCCATAGCAGTTGCGAGGGCACTATGTTGGATGGCCAGCATCACCACAAAAGCGGTTGTCAAGAGAGCACAACGATTGGCCATCTTGAGAAGCATTGGCGTTGAGGCAGCCGGGGACAAGTGAAATCGGCTTCGCCTGGCAGGCGTCGCCCACCCTTACCAAACAGTCCGGGTGAAATGCGACTTCCAAGTGACTCCGTTGGGTAAGTTCCCCCTTCGCGCCGTGTGCCGCGGTGCGGCAGCTAATGGGCGAGCCTCTTTGAGAGGAAAAGCAAGGAATGGGGGCGCGATTGAAACTTCCGCAGGTTTCGGTGGGTTTCAGCAAGTTTCAGTAGCCTGAATTTTGGAGGAGGGAGCGAGGAGAGGGGATGTGAGGGGGCCGAGCGAACCGAGTGACTACAGGTGACCGTAGGCGACTTTGGGTTACTATGGCTTACCACGGGTTTCCGGGATGAGAGCGGCGGGGGGATGATGGATCGGGGATGGTGGATGATGCACCGAGCATGCAACATCCAACATCCAACGTGGGGCATCCGGGGCCGAGGCCCGACGGGGAAGGGGGGGGAGAGTGTATGTACCCCCCTGGAAAGGTTACAACGTAACAAACGTTGGTAATCAGGGACTTAGGTCGATTTTAGGGGTTACAAAGGGGTTACAAGAAGGTTACAAGGGGTTACAAATTCGGGAGGAACCGGTAAAGGGGTCCGTTAATGAGATTGTCATATTTCAAGGACGCACTGGTCTGGGGGTGTGCCCAATCGGCTCTTCCCGCGTCGCTGGAGCAACCATGCCAGATGTCCTCGGGTGCCCATTTGCAGGCGCCCTGCAATCCACGCCAGCGGCATTGTTGTCCTCGAAGATGGCCTCCCGCCGGTCCCCTCGATTCATCACGTGATACAGCGCCCCAGGATATTGAGTGCGCACCTTCGGAGCCACACGCGCGGGTTTCTTCAACTACACCCACGCGGTCAATAAAATATGACAATCTCATTAACTGATGAAATAGATGTCAATGGTCGATGGGCTTCTACCTCCTGAAAAATGAACCAAGGTATGGTTTGGTACCCATCGATAGAGGGCAAACCGCTAATCCGCGCTGATGAACGCTAATGGGGAGGGGTTTGAAGGGTGCGGCGGGAGTTGGGGTGCGGGATGGCATGTTTTTGGCTAAACTGGGTTGAACCT
>JBJKSV010000323.1:0-7774 GCA_046703605.1 Limisphaerales bacterium | reverse complement strand
CGAGGCCGACGCGTTGGTGGACACAGGCGCCGTGCGCTCGTGCGTGCCTCAGCCTGTGCTCGATCGCTTGGGGCTGCAGGCTCTGGACCATTCGGTTGTCGAGTATGCCAATGGACAGAAGGAAGCCGTTGGGGTCGCCTACGGAGTTATGTTTGACATCCTGGATCGCCGCAGCAGCGACGATGCGCTGGTGCTCGGCGATGAAGTCATGATTGGGCAGACCCTGCTCGAGAAAATGGACTTGCTGGTTGATTGCACCAATCGTCGCCTGGTTCCCAATCCAGCTCACCCTGACGTGGCCGTCAACAAACTCAAGTGACGACCGAATTCTGTTCTGCCGGCGGTCTTCCTTAAGTTCGGAACGCGGGGACTCGCGCCCGGCTGCTTGTTCGACCGTAGCGTTCCAGCGGGCGCTGTCCTTTGGGGAGGGTGGTTCGCAGCGATGCTGTGTTGAGCGGGTGCCTTGACCTGCGCGACCGGCTCTTTCTCCGGTTCCAGGTCGCGCAGCCATTGGTGGCGCCGCTTTCTGGGCATTTTCGCGAGGCGCGCGACGGCGTTGTAAAACTTTTCCATGTCGCCGCCGTTGAGCGCCAAGAGGTGCTGGAAGGCGGGAACCAGGTTGTAGTAGGCCGCGACAGAGTTGAGCTTGGCGTTGTTGAGCTTCCGCGCGAACCAGCCGTCGTAATCGGTGTTGCCGCCCCACTGTTTCTTGAGCTCGGCATATTGCTCTCGCATCCGGGCAAAGATCTGTTCTTTGCCTTCGAGCAGTTTGGCGCGGGGCATACGGCTCATTTTGGAGGTGGCCTTGACTTTGCCGTTGGCGGTGCGTTCGTCGCCGTAAAGGGTCTCGAGTTGGAGGCGCGTCTCCTGCACCAGGTTCACGAATTGGTCATTGCGGTGAAGCTCGGCGAGGTACTGGGCAAGCAGGGCGGTCTGGTGAGTGGAGCGGAGCCAGCGTTGGGCGCCTTCCTCGCCGACGGTGGTGGCGTAGGCCTCGTTGAAATCGGTGTCGCCGCGCGCGAACACGCGCCGATGCGCGAGTTCGTGGAAAAGCGTCTCGGCCAGGTCCGGCTCGAATTCAAAGAGGAAGGTGCTCAGCACGGGGTCTTTAAACCAGCCCAGGGTCGAATAGGCGGGCACGCCTCCTACGAAGACATCCCAGCCCGCTTTCTTGAGCGTGCCGGCATAATGCAAGGCGCCCTGTTTGGAAAAATAGCCGCGGTATTGAAGGCTGCCGACCAGTGGATACCACCATGTCTTAGGCTGCATGGAAAACCTGGGCGCCGCCTCGACGTTCCAGACGACGAAAGGCCGATGCACATCGACGTACTTCTCATAATTGCCGTCCACCGGCAGTTTGAGCCGCTGGGCGGCGAACTGGCGCAGTTGCTGGAATAATTCGAGCCGGCGCTTGAGCTTATCGGGGGTCTGGGGCGCGGCGATGAGCTTTGGAATGGATTGCTGATGGGCAACCAACTCGTATTGCCCCTTAACCGCCTGGGCGTAGAAACTCAGGGTCTGGCAGCCGGAAACCACTGTCACTGCTGTTACGAGGAGGAGAACCGCGAGCCATTTTTTGATGCGACCGAGTCGCCGCAGCCAGAAATTCATCAATAAACCTAACGTGTCTTGTAGTAGTCGGCTAATTTGGCCTCGTATTCTTCCGTGACAGGAGTTGAATCATCGAACGCGGGCGCGAATTCGATGGCGCTGCGTCCGAGGTTGGCGTCGATGCGGGACTCTTCCCAGCTCACGGAGGTAACCCATGCAGGGGAGAGAAGCACCGACTTGCCCGACCACAAGTGTCCGGTGTGAACAACCAGGTAGCGGATGGCCCAGCCCTCGGTGTCGAAGAGCAGATCTGCCGTGCGGCCAATTTCGCCGTCCCGTGCGTGAATCGGGTAGCCGCTGATCTCCTTGAGACTGCGCAAGTGCGGGTCGCCGGAGCGGGTCTCTCCCTTTTGTTTCTCGACCTGCTCCGCTGCGCCTGGGACATAGCCGACGACCGGGGCGGGCATGGCGCCCCACAAGTCCGGTCCTTCCCAATAGAGAGGCCATTCATAGTACTTGCAGTACTCCTGCTCGAATTGGCGGGAGACCGGCTGGTCTTTGTCGATGGGCGGGCTGCCTTTGACCTGGTCTTTGGTCAGGTCCACGGACACAACCTTGGCGGGTTCCTCCTCGATCCCTCGCACCGCGTGAGGCGAGATAAGCACCTCGCGTCCGCCGAGCCAGCCGCCAGTGTCGGCCACGAGGTAGCGGATAGTCCAGCTTTCGTCGTCGAAGTAAAAGTCCTTGACATGCCCGATCTCGCCGTCGCGAGCGCCGAGCCGCCAGCCTCTCAAGTTTTTTGCGCTTTTGAGCATCGTGATCGAGGAAAAACCTCATGCCAGGCTCTCGCTCATCTGTTCGGCAATTAAGGCGTCTATTTCGGTACGATGGTCCTCGTAGTACGCCAGGCACTCATAAATCTGAGCCTTTGTTAGGTCTGGAAAGCTCCGCAAGACATCCTCCGCCGTCGCCCCGTTTACGATCAAGCCCACAACGTCATGGACCCCGATGCGCGTCCCCTCGATTATGGTTCGCCCGCTGCACACGCCCGGCAAAGCGACAAGATAGCGATACGAAATTGCCTGCATAGCCCGATAGTAATGGTCCGTTGGCAAAAAGCAAGGCAGGTCGGCGCAGGAAGCTCGGCGCATGGGCCACAGAGAGGGGCGGATCTCGCTAGTGTTTCAACTCCAAATTCGCCGGCCTCACCCCTTTGACAAAGCCTCCAAATCCGAACCACGTGGGCTTATACTGGCCAACATACCGGACATTTGCCCGCGTCGGAATCTCGTTCTCCAAGCCCACGCACCAGTAACAGGCGTTGACCAGGAGCCGGCGCAGCCCCTCGTTCTCTAAATCCACCGCCGCGCCCATGGTAGTGGTGACGATCTTGCAGGTCTTGCCGCTGGGGCCCGTATAGTGCCGCACCCAGACAACGGGCATCATGGGGTTGTTCTTGCTTCCTTTGACCGGTGGATCGCCGGGGCGCATGCCCGAAAGGACTTGTCCCCAGACCAGGACCTTCGCGTCACGCGGCAGATGAATGACGGTATAGACATCGGAGGGGACCCAGATGTTTTGCACGCCGCGCAGAATCGGATCATTTCTGAACTCCTGGTTAATAATGCCTCGCGTGCTTTGCTTGCCGTGCTCGCCATGGTGGCTCACCCAGGTCTCGCCCAGGACCTGCTCGCCGAATCCGCCTGGCCAATCCTTGTCGCGCCAGTCGAATCTGGCATAAGGGCTCCGCTCGTTGTGGTCGTAGGCGAAAGCGTGGGTGCTGGTGCGTAAGGCGATGATGGGTTTGCCGGCGTTGAGATAATCCACGAAGTGCTTCATCTGAGAATCGGGCAGGTCGCGAAATCGCAACTGCATGACGCACAGATCGGCCGTATTAAGCGCCTCCATTCCCGGAATGTTGGTCTGGATGTCGGGGTCGATAGTGCCGTCGGCGGGGTTGATGGAAAAGAGGACGGTGCAGGTGAAGCCGTCCCGCACAGCCAGGATCTTGGCCAACATCGGCAGACCTTCTTCCGAGCGGTACTCCTCGTCCCCGGTGAGGAAAACAATGTGCTTGCCCTTGCCCGGCCCGGATTTGCCCTGATAGACGACCCAATCCTCGGCGGGGAGCGAGGTGGCGGCCAACAGAAACACGCCTGCACAAAACGGGAGAAGTTTGCAGATTCTCATAGTGATGGAGTGATGGAGTGGTGGTTCAAGCGGGGCGCGCCTGGTGCCGTCGCTCGCGGACAAATCGCAAATCTAAAATCGCAAATTCCCATGGTGAGGTGGTGGCACTTAGTGGCGAATGGCGCAAATACAGTGACGGCGCCGGCCGGGCCCGCTGCTCCGCAATCGCAAATCGCAAATCTAAAATCGCAAATCCCCATCACAATCCTTTCCGGCAGTCAGTCCAGGAATCGGATATGGGCCTTGCCGGGCTTGGACTTGGAAAACTGGTCGAGCAGGCTCGGCGCTGATTCTCCCTTGGCTTCGGCTGGAACGGGAGGGGGCGACTGTTTGTCAGGGGACTCCAGGGCGGAACGCAAGGCGCCTTCGACCAGTTGGGCGCAATGGATCTTCATAGGCGGCAGCGGGCCAAGCTCGCCCGCCAGCTCCTCGGTCTTGAGCGCAAGGGCTTCTTCGGAGGTTTTGCCCCGAACCATCTCCGTGGCAAGACTGGCAACCGCAATGGCCGTCTCGCAACCAAAGGACTGAAAAGTCGCCCGGTCGATGACCTTTTTGCCGGCCTGTTCCTTGAATTTCACCCACATTCGCAGCATCTCGCCGCATTCCGAGTTGCCGACTGTCCCGATGGCGTCGGCATCAGGCATTTCGCCCATGTTCTGCGGGTTGCGGAGCGCCTCGGCTATGCGCTGTTGGAGGTCTTCATTCATAAGCTGGCTGGATCGGTGGATGGTGGATGATGGATGGTGGATTGTTGGATTAATGGATCCTTGGGATCTTTCGAACGGCTCGGTTGTTCGACATTCGATGTTGGGTGTTCGTTGTTGTCCGTTCCCCATTGAGCGTCACGCCGCCTCAATCGCATAGCGCCGCACGCTGGGATCGACCTCGCGCGACCAGGCATCGATGCCTCCGCGCAGACAATGCACATTGCGAAGTCCGTGGCCCATGAAATAGGCCGCCGCATCCAATGCCTGTTTGCCCTGGTGATCAATGATGACCAGCGGGCGAGTGTTGGTGCCCTCGGCCATAATCTCCTGCATCACCGGTTGTGAAAGCAGGACGGAGCCCTCAATATGCACCGCCTCGAATTCCTCACGAGAGCGAACGTCGAGCAGCCGCACGGATTCATCTCCTTCGAGCCGAGCCGCCAAGGCGCGCGGTTCGATAAGTACCTTGGCGTCTTCCTCGTGGCTCGCCTGGATATGCTCCAGCACCTCGCCGACCGCCAACCCGCCATTGCGCTCGCACACCTGCGCCAGCGTTTCCTCGGGCCGGAATCCGCAACTGCTGCACCCCCCGATATGATAGCGCCGGAACAGGGCGCGCTGAGCCCCCGGGAAGGCCGCAAGCACCTCGCGCATCGTGGATTCTGGCGTGATTGCAGTCGTCATGCCTCGAAGAATTTCTGAATCTCACGCAAGACTTCGACGAACCGATCAATCTCTTCGGTCGTGTTGTAAAAGTAGAAGCTGGCGCGGGCGGTGGATTCGACGCCGAGTTTATGCATGAGCGGCTGGTTGCAATGGTGGCCGCCTCTCAAGGCGACGCCGCGCTGGTCGGCCACTGTGACCACGTCGTGCGCATGCACGTCCTTGAGCAGGAAGCTGATAAGGCCCGCCCGGCCTATGTGCGGGCCGAATAGCCGGATGCCGCCCTTGAGTTGAGAGAGCTTGGCGTAGGCATAGGCGCCCAATTCCTGGTCATGCTCGGCTATTCTGGGGCGCCCAACCTGATCCAGGTAATCCATGGCCGCGTGCAGTCCGAAGGCGCCGGAAATATCCGGGGTGCCGGCTTCAAAGCGGTGAGGGGCCGGCTTCCAGGTGCTCTTCTGAAAACCGACATTGAGGATCATCTCTCCCCCGCCCTGATAAGGCGGCATGTCCGCCAGAACCTCCTGTCGTCCATACAACACGCCGATGCCGGTCGGCCCGCACATTTTGTGGCCGGAAAAGGCCAGGAAATCGCAGCCAATCTCCTGCACGTCGAGGGGGCGATGGCCGGCGCTCTGGGCGGCATCGACCAGCGTCGTAACGCCCGCTTTGCGCGCGCGCGCGCAGAAATCCGCCACCGGGTTGACGGTGCCCAGAGAATTAGAGATGTGGGTGAAGGCGAAAAGCTTGACGTCTTTGGTGAGCCACTCATCCAGCCGGTTCAAATCCAGTAGTCCCACATCTCCCGAAACCGGCAGGAACGTCAGTTTCGCCCCAGTCCGCTCTGCCAGCAACTGCCAGGGAACGATGTTGCTATGGTGTTCCATCTCGGTGAGGAGGATGCAATCACCCTCTCGGATATGGGTGGCCCCCCAGCTCTGGGCGACAAGGTTGATGCCTTCGGTAGTGCCGCGGGTGAAGATAATCTCCTCCGAGTGCGCGGCGTTGATGAACCGGGCGGCGCGCGCCCGCGCGGCCTCGAATCCGGCCGTCGCGCGGTTGCTCAGCTCATGGATGCCACGGTGAACATTGGCGTTATCCGTCAGGTAATAATGGCTCAAGGCCTCCAGAACGGGACGCGGTTTTTGGGTGGTAGCCGCATTGTCGAAATAGATGAGGGGTAATCCGTGAACCTGCTGGTCAAGGATTGGAAAATCGTTTCGAATTGCAGACCAATCGGCCAGATTCTGTGGTTCAGTTTGAGTCGTCGTCTCGGTTATCATCTGCACAACTGTTTCGTCTTCAACCTCGTTCGCGTCACATCAACCCAAGCTGGAGCTTGGCCTCCTCGGTCATCATCGCCTGGCTCCAGGGAGGGTCCCAGACCAACTCGACCGCAACGTCCTCGACTCCGTCCAGTCCGAGCAACCGGCTCTGCACGTCCTGCGCCAGCATCGGCCCCATCCCGCATCCGGGCGCCGTCAAGGTCATCTTCACCTCGACGCGGAAGCTGTTCTGGCTCAGTGGGCTGATGTGGCAATCATAAACCAGGCCTAAATCGACAATGTTGACCGGAATCTCAGGGTCGTAGCACGAACGCAATTGACCCCAGATCTGTTTCTCGAGTTGCTCCTGCGTGACCGGCGCCCCTGTGGCTTGCGGGCTGACCGTCGCCTGCAAACCGAGCGCATCCGCGTCCTTGCCTTCAAGCCGGAACATATTTCCGTTTACCACCACCGTATAACTGCCGCCCAGAGATTGTGTGATGAAGGCCTGCTCGCCTCTTTGGAGCGTTACCTTCGTCCCAACAGGGACGATTGCCGCGTCCACGTCGCGCCTCAGGGTCACTGGCTCACTGCTATTCATAAATCAATATAACCCATTTCCGCGCAAGGATGGGCGAGGAAGTTGAGTCGGCCATGCGCTTTTTCACGTCTCGTCATTCTCGGTCGTAATCGGCTGACCCTCGCCCTTCAGTGGGGCGTGCAACGCATGCCAGGCTAGGATGGCGCATTTGACTAGAGCCGTAAACTTATGCACCCCGGCGAAAACCGCCAGTTTCCCAACCTCGCCCTTGACCTCGCCCGTCATCACCATGTCATGCACCCGGTCAAACATCTGGCGGACGTCGGCTCGAGTCTTGCCCCGGACACTCTCGGTGAGCAAGGAGGCCGATGCCTTCGAGATGCAGCAACCCGACCCCACGAAGCTGGCGTCCTTGATAACGTCTCCCTCCATCGTGAGGAAGAGTTTCAACTGGTCGCCGCACAAGGGATTATGGCCCTGGGCGGAACAGGTGGGCTGGCCCTGCTCGCGGAAATTTCGCGGGTGCTTGCAGTGGTCGAGTATGACCTGTTGATATAAGTCGCCTAATTCGTCGAACATGTCTTAACAACAAGGGTGTAGCCTAACCCCTCAATGGGCCGGTGTAAAACGTGAAACTTGCCACTGTTAAACTTTGATGGAGTGATGGAGTGGTGGTAAGATTTCCGATTTGCGATTGGAAGGCGGCACGATCCGTCGAAAACGCCGCCTTGTTGGCGCTCGTGGCCTCTGAAGAGCAGTGTCCGACTTTGCACTTTTGGTGACTATAGGTGTCTATAGGTGACTATAGGTGACTATAGGTGTCCGTGGGTGACCGAGACATGGGTTTGCGATTGGAG
>JBJKSV010000322.1:0-3230 GCA_046703605.1 Limisphaerales bacterium | reverse complement strand
GAGACGGTGTTTGTTCACATGAGCACCAACAAGGTTTATGGCGACCGTCCCAATACGATTCCTCTTAAGGAATTGCCCACCCGTTGGGATTACTCCGACCCGGCCTACGCCAATGGCATCCGCGAGGACTTCCCTATCGACCAGAGCAAGCACAGTCTCTTTGGCGCCTCGAAGGTCGCGGGAGATGTTATGGTCCAGGAATATGGGCGGTATTTCGGCATGAAGACCTGTTGTTTGCGCGGCGGTTGCCTCACCGGCCCAAACCACTCCGGCGTGGAGCTGCACGGCTTCCTGAGTTACCTGGTGAAGTGCAACCTCGAAGGCCGCACCTACAAGATTTACGGCTACAAAGGCAAGCAGGTCCGCGACAACATTCATTCCCTGGATGTCGCTCGCCTTATCCACGCCTTTTTCCAAAACCCGCGTTCCGGCGAGGTCTATAACATCGGCGGCGGGCGCGCAAACAGTTGTTCGATTCTCGAGGCCTTCGACCGCGCCGCAGCCCTCACCGGCAAGAAAATGGCCTCCGACTATATCGACAAGTACCGCGAAGGCGACCACATCTGCTACATCAGCGACCTGGCCAAGCTTAAGTCCCATTTTCCGGCCTGGTCGATTACCAAATCGCTCGACGACATTTTCTCCGAAATCCACCAGGCACTGAAGCAGAACCGATAGTCAGAGGCCCCGCGCGTGTGACCGCTGGGAGTGTGGAAAGCAAGCGTCCTCACGATCAATGCGGCCTTCGTCAATGGGGCTGGCGTGCCTGGAGATTCAGCCGCGCTTTAATAGCTGAAATGGCCGAGCTTGACTTTGCCGCGGAAGACCCAGGAGATGGCGGCCGAATAGGCGAGGACGAAGGGCAGGCCCATGAAGGCGATGTTGCGCATGATGGCCAGTGTCTTGGCCGAGGAAGCGCCGTTATAGACGGTCAGGCTCCAAGCCGGGTTGAGCGAGGAATAAACCAGGTCGGGGAACAAGGCGACCCCAAAGAAGAAGGTCAAGGCGGCGATAGTGGCGCAGGAGGAAAGGAAGGCATAGCCGGGGCGGTTCTTGTAAATGGCTCGGGGGATATTGCTCACGGCCAGGATGTTCAGGCCCACAACGGCCCAGACCCACGGATGCTCGCTGAAGTTGCGCGTGGCCAGCGGCACTTCGACCAGAGTGATCACGGTGGTAAAGAGGTAAATGACCAGGAAAAATCCGAACGTCCGCCACATCCAATGTTGAAGGCGGCGCTGCAGTTCGCCTTCGGTCTTGAGGTAGAGGTAAAGAGAGCCGTGCATGGCGAAGGTGGCCAAGGCCAGGAACCCGACCAGCACGGGGTAGGGCCGGACAAGATCAAGGGTCGTGCCATGGAATTGGCCATCGGCCCCGATTGGCATCCCGGTCATGGCGTTGCCAACAGCCACACCATACAGGAAAGTGGCGAGGGTGCTGCCCGTAAAGAAGGAGACATCCCAAAATCGGCGCCAGGCCCGTCCCTCGCGTTTGCCGCGAAACTCCATCGAGACGGCACGAAAGATGAGGGCAAAGAGCAGGGCCATGAAGGGGGTATAAAAACCCGAGAACACGGTGGCGTACACTTCAGGGAACGCGGCGAACAGGGCGCCGCCAAAGGTCACCAACCAGACCTCGTTGCCGTCCCAGAGCGGCCCGATGGAGTTCATGAAAATACGCCGTTCTTCGTCTTTGCGGACGGCGAGGTGAAGGATGCCCACGCCGAGGTCGAAGCCATCGAGAATGGCGTAACCGGTCAGGAGGACGCCCAGGAGGATGAACCACAAGAGGTTAAGATTCATGAGAGGCTAAAATAGCGCTGCGGTCCTGCTGAAGACACAACGAGCAGGAGCAAGAGCAGGCGGGAAGACCCAGCGGCATTTGTCATTAAACATTGGGGATTCATCATTGGTCATTGGGGGCGTCCTCCGGGCGGGGGCTGGCGCGGCATGGTCAATGAATCGCCGCCGGTGCCTGAGCGCAGGCCCGCGATGTCCACCAGGGAGTCGGGTTTCATGGCTGACGGCGCCAGGACCGGTTCCGGCCCGTGATGGATCTTGTCATTAAGGACATAAAGCCACACACAGAACAGAAGGCCATAGATCAGGCCGAACATTATGATAGAGCCGAGGGTTTGGGCGGGAGTGATAGCCTTGGAAAGCGCGTCGCTGGTGCGAAGCAGGCCATAGACGATCCAGGGCTGGCGGCCGACCTCGGCCGTGACCCAGCCGAGTTGATTCGCGAGGTAGGGGAGGGGAATAATCACCACAAAGGTCCAGAGCAGCCAGCGCTGCTGGAAGAGCCTCTTGCGCCAGCGATAATAGCTGGCCAGCAACGTAATCAGGATGAAAAAAAGGCCCAGGCCCACCATCACGTGGAAACTGAGGAACGTGGCGGCCACCGGAGGCCAGTTCTTGCGGGGGATTTTGTCCAGGCCATTAACCGGCTGAGTAGCGTTGCCATGCACGAGCAGGCTGAGCATGTCGGGAACCGGCAGGCCGTAGTTGATACGCCGCTCCGCCTCGCTGGGCAAACCGAAGACATAAAGCGGGCTGCCGCCGCTGCCCGTGTTGAAGTGGGCCTCCATCGCGGCGAACTTGGAGGGTTGGTCGGCGGCCACTTTTCGCGTTTGAATGTCACCTTGAATCAGGGCCGCCAACGACATCACCGTGCCCATCGTCAGGGCGGAGGCAAAACTCTTCCGGGCGAAGTTCAGATGCCGTCCTTTCAGGAAGTAGTAGGCGGAAATGCTCATGACAAAGAACGCCGCCAGCAGATACGCGCCAATGAGCACGTGAGCCAACCGATTCACGCTGGAGGGGTTGAAGACCACCGCCCAAAAGTTGGTGACCTCCGCCCGCACATTCGCCCCGTGCCTGACGAGGTGAAAACCGGCGGGAGTCTGCTGCCAGGAATTGGCCACGACGATCCAAACCGAGGAGAAGACCGCGCCCAACGCCACCATGCAGGATGAGAAAAAATGCATCCGAGGCGATACCCTGTCCCATCCAAAGACGAGCACCGCCAGAAAACCCGATTCGAGGAAAAAGGCAAAAATGCCCTCGGCCGCTAAAGCCGAGCCGAAGACGTCCCCGACAAACCGCGAATACGCAGCCCAGTTTGTGCCGAACTGGAATTCCATGACGATGCCCGTCGCGACCCCCATGGCGAAGTTGACAGCGAAGACCTTGGTCCAGAACTTCGCGGCCTCTTCGTATTCGCGGTCCTTG
>JBJKSV010000321.1:0-8255 GCA_046703605.1 Limisphaerales bacterium | reverse complement strand
TCCCAATCCTCGTGCAGGCACAGGCAGAGATCAAATCGGGGCTGGAGCTTCAGCCAGGCGATATGGGCGATGATCTCCAGGGCTTGCGGCTTGAGGTATTGCCGGTTGAGATCGGCGCCCGCGGCATTTTCTCGCCGATTCGCCACGAACCCGGTCGGGTTCAAGCAGGGGCAGAGCCAAAGTGCCAGGCTCGACGGCCATCGGTCCTCGAGCAGCAGACGGCGAGCGGCCAAGGGGCCGGCGGGTTCGTCGCCGTGGATCCCCGCCGAGACATAGACCCGCTTGGGATTTGCCTCACTCTCCCTGGGCGCGCGCTTTAGCGCCAGAAGCCGCATACCGGGCGCCACCTCGATATTCTCGGAAACCCAACCGTGCGCCTGCGCCGCTTGGGCACAATCGCCAAGCACCGCGTCAATATCGATCCGCTCGCCAAAATAGCCGTTGATGTTCCGCCCCAGACGGCGCAATTGGCTCACGCTCTTTGCGGCGGGAGGCGAAACCTCGCCGTGCCCTGCGTCCATCGGTTCTTTCACAGCCGAGAATCGTTCACGCGGCGGTCATCTACGCCGCTTTCGGGCTGACCTCGGCGCCCCGCCCGGCGTCCTCCGCGCCGCTGGCGGCGGTTGCCGCGACCGGGGCTTTGTTAGATTCTCCCCAGGCCGTGTCCAGTCCCAAGTCCTTGAGCATTTGAAGGTCCTTTTCAATCGGCTGATTGAGCGTCGTCAGATAGTTGCCCACCATCATCGCGCTCGCTCCGGCCATAAACATCATGCTTTGGAGGTCCCGCAAATTGACGGCCCGCCCCCCTGCCACCATGATCTCCTGCCGGGGCAGAATAAACCGGAAGCAGGCAATCGACTGCAGAATCTTGAGCGGCGCCAGGGGCGGCAGGTCAGCGAACGGGGTTCCTTTGATTGGATTGAGAATGTTGATCGGGACAAAATCCACATCGAGGTCTCTCAACGCGAAAGCCAATTCGCATCGATCCTCCACACTCTCCCCCATCCCCAGAATCCCGCCCGAGCAGACCGAAACACCGGCCCGTTTCATGTGGTGGATGGTCTGAATGCGCTCCTCGTAGGAGTGCGTGCCGCAGACCTTCGGAAAGAACCCGCGCGATGTCTCCAGGTTGTGGTTGTAGCACCGCAGGCCGGAGGCCTTCAGCCTGTCCGCCACAGTCTGGCTGCGGATAATCCCCAGGGAGGCGTCCGGTCTGGCCTTGCCACTCTGGCGCAGCGCTTCAAGGCTCTCGCAAATCTGGTCCAGGACCGGCCCCTCCTCCAGGCCCCGCCATGCCGCCACGAGGCCCAGCGCCGTAACCCCATTTGCCTGCGTCTCCTCCGCCGCCTGCAGCACCGCCTCTTGATCGACCAACCCGTAACGAGGCGCCTCGGTCTGGTAGGCCGCCGACTGCGAGCAGAAGCGGCAGTTTTCCGAGCAACCTCCCGATTTGATGTTCACGATTGAACAGAGGTGAACCTTGTTTCCCTTGAAGTGTTCCCGGATGCGGTTGGCCCACGCGAGCAAATCAAACACATCGGCTGTGTTCTCAAGATGAAATAGCCACAGGGCCTCCTGGCGCGTGACCGCTCCACCGCCGAGGACCCGCTTGCCCAGCTCCGATATTCGTAGGTGATTCGTTGCGTCAATCGATTGTGTGCTCATGGTTGACATCACAAATAAACTCGATTCATTTGGAGTATGCAAAACATTGTTTCAATAGAGCTTAGTCGTGATTGCCAGGCGACTCAAATCCCATCGGGGTTGCCAACGGTCCTGCACCGCGGCGCCCAGGTCGATATCACGCAGACGCTGGGCGGCAGCTATACGGTTCGGGACATTCGCGGCGGCGGCCTCTTCCGCATCGCCGAGAAGGAGGCCGACGCTCTGGGCCTGGACCGCGTCTCCGCTCCGGCGGCCGCCGAGCCGGTCTCCGCTGCGGGTCCCCTCGAAGAGAAGGCCGTGTGGGACGTGTTGCGCACCTGCTACGACCCGGAGATTCCCCTTAATATTGTGGACCTGGGACTCGTTTATGACCTGGACGTGGGCCGTTCACCCGAAGGAGAGAGCATCATCAACGTCAAAATGACTCTCACCGCGCCGGGATGCGGCATGGGCGGGGCCATTGCCGGCGACGCCCAGGAGAAATTGCTGCGCCTGCCAGGCGTCCGCTCGGCCAACGTACAGATCGTCTGGGACCCTCCTTGGCATCCCTCGCTGATTTCCGAAGAGGGCCGTAAAATCCTGGGCATCGAGTGAAGGGGAGCCGGCGCGAACCGTGAGGCCCAGCAGGCTCTGCGCCGGACAGGATCTAGCCTAAACTAGGCAGTCCCCTTTATCGCGTACACAGCGCCCTTGTTCCCAACGTTCTTCTTGAGGACAACGACCTCGCCCTTGTGCATCATCCGGCTCAAGGGGCGCCTCCACGAACGCTCGTTAAAGCTCAGGCGAGGGTGGGTTGACCGAATCCATTCCATTACGTCGGCCTTCGTAAACTTCCGCAGCGCCCTCATCCCCTGGCGCATCGCCTCGGCCGCGCCGGTGGGTGGTGCGGCAAGCGATTTGCCGGAAGCCGGGTTTCGAGACAAAGGCTGGCTCGGAGCGGGAGTCAACCCATCGAGCTCGTCCAGGATGGCAAGCTGCCCACGAAGGAATTCCGCCCGCAGCTCCACCGACTTAAGTTCTTCGGCTACTTGCCGCCGTTTTGTTGTAGTTTGAGCATTCATTGGGCCGACTTATACGAGAACCGAGCCTTGGATGTCAACAAGACTGTAGTTGGCGCAGCCCGTACCACGGCGGTTGCTATACGAGGGCCCCATAGAGGGAACACCGCCGGAGCCATTGCTGCCGGAGAGATACCGTCGCGGCACGCAATCTTTCCCTGTTTCGCTCTTTGGCCATCTTCTTATTGAAGCAGCAACAAGGTAAAAAGGGCGGCAAGAAATCGCTCCCCGATTTCGAGCGCCATGTTCATCGCAGACCCTGGGAAACCATCCGTCGTTTCACTTAACGCCGACATGAAGAGTAAACGCTCTGGCCAACGCACTCGGGCGGGCGCTGTGCCCTCCAGCGCCGACGCACCGGTTTTGCCTCGCCCGCCGCCCCACTCGATCTGAAGTGGCTGTCGGTCTCTTCAGGCTGACCGATTGGGCAACTGGACTAGCCTGGATTTCCACGGAGCAGAGTTCGCCTAAGGTTTTTGGGGGTTAGCCGGGCCGTTATAGGTGGTCAGCCTCAAAGGGAGACCGTTCCACCAAGGGACCGGGATGGGCTTTTCCACGAGATCGGAGGCCAGGATAATCGGCAGATGGGCCCGGCGGTGAAAACTCACGGTGACTTCCTTTTGGCTGATTTCGACATCCGCGGACATATCGATCAAATCCCGGAAGATCTGGCGAGCTTGCGCGTCGCCGTAGCCTCGCATGCGCTGAGCGACCAACCGGTAGAGGCCGCTGGCCAGCACCAGCAAGGCCATGTCAAAGTCCACCTTCAGACCCACTGCGGAGGAAAGCGCGTCCATGTGAAAGAAACGCACGGCGTCGGAGAGCGAGTTTTCGATGAGCATGCGTTGGGCGTAACGGGTGACCAGCGCTTTGGCCGGGGCGTGCCGCTGATTGGTCAGCAGGATGGTAGGTTCCTCATGCCCCAGATCCTGGATGAACATCTGGCGAAACTTCCGCCCCGCCAGGGCCACCGTCTGCTCAAAGACTCGCGGGGTGCGATACTTGCGCGTGGGGACATCCAACTCGATGGTTCGCCAGGCCGAAGGGGCCAACCCATATACCTCCTGGAGCAGTTTGCGCGAGCGACGGCGCAAAGTGATAAAGGGGATGTTCATCTTGTCCAAGCGCGCCAGGCCCGCCTGGGTGGTCAGCTTGGAATCAAAAACCAAGTGCCGAGGCAATTGCCCATGGGTGCGTTTCCAAAACGCGACGAACTGGAAAACCTCTTCGGACTCTTCGCCTTTGCGCAGGTCGGCATTAGAGTAGCAGAACACATGGCTGCCCGCGTCTTGGGCCATGAACACCAGCACGCTGGGCTGCCGACGGCTGCGCATCGACACGTAGTGCCGCTCCACGAGGGGGTGCTCTCCGTAATAGGGCACCGAATGAAAATCCAGGTTGAACGACTCTCCGGACAAGAGTTCCACACCGTGAATCTGTTCGTGCCAAGCGGCCAATAACCGGGTGATTTTCCCGTGCTCGATGCGCGAAGAATACTCCGAGAGATAGCTCTTTTTGGGGAAGGCGTTCAAGCCGGCAAACAGAGCCAGGCCTTCGTCGGCGACCCAAGCCATCACGTGGCTCTTGCGCTCGATGGACCAGAGTTTGAGCGCCAAACAGACGCGCAGGGCGTGCTCGGCCGGAATCATTTGGGAACCCGGCAACTTGGCGGCCTCAACGAGTTGGCTGGCCCCCAGGCGGACCAGATCGGCGACAAAGAGGAATAACCCGCCACAGCGGGTAACAAATTTGCGCGGGCTCAAGGAGAACTCGCGCACGTCGGCTACCGGCTCGATGGTCGGAGCGGGCGGATGGGGCCGCTCCTCATCCAAGCGGCGGGGCAGCGCGGCAAAGCCCTCGGTACGGAGCACTTCGCGCACCGCCGTTGGGCTGAGCGGGATCTGGCGCTCCTTGAGGGTTTGGCTGATTTCATAAACGGAGTGGTTTTGTTTGCGCAGCTCGATGATGAGGTCGCGGGCGGCGGACTTTTTGGGCTGGACCTGCGGGCCATGGCGCGGGGAGACGAAGAAGGTGGGCTCCGGGTTCCGGCGGAAGTGATGGCAGAGAACATAGAAGGCGTTGAGCGAATAGCCGAAGGCGCGGGCGACTGTTTTGGCAGGATGGCCTTCGACCAGGAAGGCGCGCAGGGCCTCGTATTGACGATGCTTGGGCAGCCGCGGCTGAAGGAAGAAGCGGCGGAGCTGACTTAGGTCTTTAGGTGCGCCCATAGGCATGTTGCTACATTATTACATACAACATATTGCGTCAAGCTGGATTGTTCGCCCCAAGGCGTAGTGTGGGGATTATGCCTGAAAAACTGGGCAAATCCTGGGTGAGCGTTAAGAAATCAAGGAGAGGTCTTTGGACAGGTTGTATGTATTTATAACGTGCAATTATGTATATCAGCGCACCATATTGCTAAGCACCTGCAGCAGAAATATGTGGTGCTACCGGCCCAGCAGCGCGTATTTCCTTAGGCGAATGGTTGTCCGTGGAAATCCAGGCTAGCGATCCCGCCACTCCCCGGAAGGGAGTCAGGAAAATTCCGCAACCTCATCCCGACTTTGTCAACCGCCGTGTCCTGAATTGCTGGGCGCGGGCGGGACGGCTTGCCAACCGGAGAGAAGTTGTATAGATTTACAGATACAGCCATGCTAATGGATAACATTCAACTCGTTTTATTCGATATTGATGGGACGCTCCTTCATACCGGCGGCGCCGGGGTGAGGGCCTTCGCCAGGGTCTTTGCCACGGAATTCGACGCCACTGAAGGGTTCGAGCGGCTGAAATTCGCCGGGCGGACGGATGTGAGCCTGGTGCGGGAGTTTTTCTCTTTCCATCATATCGCGGCGAGCGAAGAGAACTTTCGGAGATTTTTTGATCGGTACGCCTTCTGGCTGGACCACATCCTGGAGGAGAGCCGGATTGAAATCTGCCCTGGGGTGCAGGAATTCATCGAGGGATTGCGGGACATGCCGCGTGCGCCCTTGTTGGGCCTGCTCACGGGCAACATCCGCCTCGGCGCCGAGATTAAGCTGCGCCGGGCGGGCCTCTGGGACTTTTTCGAGACGGGGGCCTTTGCCGACGACCACGAAGAGCGCGACCAGATTGCGGCCACCGCCTGCGAACGAGGTGGGCGCATTCTCGGCCGGAAGCTGGCCGGCCAAGAGGTGCTGGTGATTGGGGATACGCCGTTGGACATTCGTTGTGCCAGGGCCAACCAGGCCAGGGCGCTGGCCGTGGCAACCGGCTCCTACACTCTGGCGGAGCTGGAGCTGTACCGGCCAGACTGCGCGGTGAACGATCTGAGGGCGTTAGCCAACCTCTGGCTGCAAGAGAGAGCGGTCGAGGCTGAAGAGGCGGCTTAGCGCGAGAGTTCCACCAGCGCCGCATCAATGGCCTTGCGTACGGCAGGCACGCGGCTGGGGTCGGGGAGGATTTCAGTCGAGTGCAGGCCGCCGGCGTTGGGAATTGACACCAGCCCCCTGGCCATCGCCAGTGCGCGCTCTGCCGACGCCGAGGGGTGTCCCTCCTCTTTGACTTTGGCGGCGAGATTTTCCAGGAGAGTCAGGGCCTCGTAATCCTCAAGCCCCTGGCGCACTTCTTCGAGCCGAATGGTGCTGACGGGTCCTTCCACGCCGGCCGGTTTGCCGGGATAGGCCAGGTAGCCATCCCCATCGGGGTAGCGGACCCAGTAATACTTCTTGCCTTCATCGCTTTGGCGAATGAAGCGGTGCCAGCCGGTCTGCCAGGGATTGTACGTCCACCAGGCCAATCCCCAGAACTCGAATCCATGGACGCCGTATTTGAAGCAGTAGTAAGGCAGAAGCCGCTCGGTGGCCAGGAACGGGGTGTCAATGGCCATCTGGCCGTCGCACGTAAACCACATCTGCTTGCCCGCCTGTTGGAGGCGGCGCATTTCGGGCACCGGAAAGCAGCCGTATTGGCCGACGCCCCAGATGTCGAGGGAATCGTCCCAAGCGGGACAGTGGCGCCACGTGCTGGAGTAGATCGGAATGGCCGGGTTGACCTCGTGAACGATCGTGCAGAGTCTTCTCATCTGTTCCACGATGAACGGGTGCTGAAAATGAGGCTCATCCGAGATGTAATAGACGAACTTGTTTTGCCAGCCCTTCTCGCGCACATGCTTGCTGAAGAGTTGATAGGCCTGCTTGAGTGCGGAAACCCATTCGGGCGTGAGCGGATCGAGGCCGAAAAGTTTCTTCGGTGGATAAGCCCAGCCGAACAGGTAGAAGAATTGCGGGGTGTAGGCGACGTTGATATGCAGGTCATCAAAGCAGTAGCGGGCCTCCTGGTCGAAGGCTCGCGCATCCATCGTGACTTTGCCGTCTTTGTAGCTGAAGCGCGGCGGCGGTTCGATGAGATTGATGCCAAGGCGATGGGCGGCGATGAAGCGCAGCCAGCGGTGGCGGTCTTGATGAGAACGCGCGCCACTGCCAAACACACCACCCGGGCCGAAGCGAAAATCGAAGATGGCGTGCAGGTGGCCTTCGACCGGCAACGCGAAGGGCAGGACGCGCACCGTCACTGGAATCGTGAGGGCGTGCCTGCCATCAAAGCGGCAAGTCAGTTGGGCGTGGTACTGGCCGGGAACGGCTGAAGCCGGAGCATGGACCGTGAACCAGACCGGTTGGGTTCGGTCCGCGGCTAACTCGAAGTTCGAACCTGGTATCAAGGGGTCCGGCCACCAGCCCGACCAACCGTCGGTTGCGCCTGCGCCGTGAGGGACCTTCCGGCACCAGTCGGGCACACCGGTGGAGTAATAGGCGCTGGGATAATCAACCGGGACGAAGCCGACCCGGTCGATTTCCACGGCAGGAAGGGTGACGCCGGTTTCGCTTGTCAGAGGCGAGATGGCGAGTTCCAGCCGACCTCCCTTTCGGTGTCGCGGACGGAAGGCGAGTTCAAAAGGCTCATACTCGTTTTGGGCCAACTCGACGTTCACTTCGTGCGCCTGGGATTGAAGAGCGGTTTGGGGAAAGACCTTCACCAGCGGGTTGACCTGAGAAACCCGCAGGCGGGAACTCGAAGCCTCAGCCTCGACCGCGTGGACGTTCACAACCTGGCCGTCCAGGACCCGGCACAGAAGGATGCCGTCATGGCGGAGGGTTCCCTGGGTGTTCATCGTGAGGTGAATACGAATGGCGGCGGCGTCGGGCGGGGCACGGAAAAAGCCGAGCGAGTTCACCCAACCAGAGCTGCCGCTGACGCCGGGCTGAGTGCCCACCATTGCCCCGCTCTTTGTCAGCGCGCCAGCCGAGTCATGGAAGTGGGCATAGATGCCGGCTGATCCCTGCAGATCGACGGCCTGGAGCCAACCACTCAGAAGGTAAGTCGCGCCGGGCTCAACGGGGATGTTGTCAGATTTCCACCCGATCCAATGTCCCTCGGGATTATGGCCCACCGTCAATTCGAGGCAGTGGCCGCCAAACCGACCGCCGCGCGCCAAGTGCGCCGCAACCTGGTCTGGCCCGCCGGATTCGGGACTCTCCCACAGGCCTGGCACGGTGT
>JBJKSV010000320.1:0-3376 GCA_046703605.1 Limisphaerales bacterium | reverse complement strand
GGGTGGCGGCTTGAGCCGGTTTCACAATGGCAAATTCACAAGGCTCACGACCGCGGACGGCCTTTCTAATGATGACGTTTGGGCCCTCCACCAGGACGCGGACGGTGTGCTCTGGATTGGCACCCGGAACGGGTTGAACCGGCTCAAGGACGGCGTCTTCACCGTGTTCACCAAGGCCCAGGGCCTGCCTGATAATGAGGTCAACTGTATCCTCGAAGACAACTTTGGCCGCCTTTGGATCAGCTACGACCACGGAATTTATTGGGTGCGCAAGGAGCAACTCAATAGCGTGGCCGCTGGCCGTGCGGCTTTTGTCCAGGCCGTGCGCTATGACCAGTCCGACGGCTTGCCCACCACGGAAACTAACGGTCAAGTGAGCAGTCCCGCCGGCTGCAAGAGCCGCGATGGCCGGCTCTGGTTGGCCACGCCCCGAGGCGTGGCCGCTATCGACCCTGCGACGGCGAGCTTTGACGATGTCCCTCCAAAGACAGTGATCGAGCAGGTCCGAGCCAATGGCCGGGTGATTTTCGACAACGGGCCGGCAGCCCGGTTTGCAGGTGCAAGCGACGACAATGGCACCAGAGAGGGTGGCTCCAGCTTGGGGTTCCCCCTGGCAAGGAGAACCGAGAACCAGTCCGAAATGCCAGTCCGCCTGCGCTTTTCCCCCGGCGGGGCGCGCCTGCTTGAGTTCCGCTACACGGCCGACACCTTCGTCGCGCCTGGGAAGACCCGCTTCCGATACCGCTTGCTCGGCGTGGACCGCCACTGGATGGAAGGTGGCGCACGGCGCGAAGCCTACTTTATGGACCTCGCGCCGGGAGATTATCGGTTCGAGGTGATTGCCTGCAATCGTCACGAGGTCTGGCCCGAACACGGCGCGACTGTCGTCTTCACGGTGGCCCCCTTTTACTATCAGACCTGGTGGTTCCGTCTCGCCTGCAGTTTGGGAGCCGCCGGTCTCTTGGCGGGGGGCGTCGGCTGGCGCATTCGCGAGTTGGGGCGAATTCACCGGTTGGAGCAGGCCAACGCCCTGAACAAGCAGCGCCACCGTATCGCCCGGGACATTCACGACGAACTTGGCGCGTCCCTCACTCACATCGTCCAGCTCAGCGAAGACACCCGCAAGAGCCTGGCGGAACCGGAACGGGCCGAAGCCCAGGCGCTGCGCATTGGAGCCTTGGCCGAGGAGGCGGTCAACCATATCGGCGAGATCGTCTGGGCCAACAATCCAAAGTATGACACGCTGGAAGACCTGGTGACCTACTTTCGCGAGTACACCGCGCAGTTTCTTGCGCCGACCTCGATCGAAGCGCAGTTCGATTTTCCCGACGCTGTCCCGGCCCGCGCGGTTGGCGGGTTGTTCCGGCGGCACTTGCTCCTGATTGCGAAGGAGGCCTTACAGAATGTTGTGAAACATGCCGCTGCAAGCCGGGTGACGATCCGCCTGGCCCTGGCTGATGGCCGACTTGAGCTGTGCGTGTCGGACGACGGGCGAGGTCTCACCCGCGATGGGCATCCAAGGCGAGGAAACGGCTTGTCCAATATGCGCCAACGCGTCGCGGAACTGAACGGGACGTTCGACATCGAAGCGGAGACGGCCGTCGGAACTCGCGTGCGCATATCCGTACCCCTGCCAAGATCGTGAACCTGCCCTTATACCTCACCCGCCACCCTGAGATCTGGAATCCTAACCTGGCACAACCAGAATCAAGCGGCCCGAAAGGAAACCGAAGCCATCATGGATGCAACTCAATCGTGACGAGGCGAGATCTCAAATCCGCGGCCCATTTGTCCCGCTCGGACCTTCATCTGATTGCCATGCCTTGAACAAGCTGGCAGGCTCATCCCTAAAGCGCCTCTTCGGCGCCAAGGACAGATATCAGCCAAATTGTGAGCGATGAAGCCGAACGATTCCTGCATCCGCGTCGCCGTGGTCGAGGACAGGCCGGAGGATCGCGATAGATTCGTGAGACTGCTGAGCGAGTCCGCCGGGTTGCGGTGCGTGGCGGCGTGCCGCTCTGCAACCGAGGCGTTGACCATCTTGCCTGGGCAAGCGCCGGACATCGTGCTCATGGACATCGGCCTGCCGGGAACCAGCGGTATCGATTGCCTCCGCGAATTGGCGCCTCTCCTTCCACGCGCCCAGTTCATGATGCTGACGGTCTTCGAGGATCACGACCTCATATTTCAATCCCTCGCCGCCGGCGCCACTGGCTATCTCCTCAAGAAGACACCCGCGCCGAAGTTGCTCGAAGCCGTTCGCGAGTTGCACGAGGGCGGCGCCCCGATGTCCGGCCAGATCGCGCGGCAGGTCGTTGGCGCGTTCCGGCAATCGCGCCCGTCGGCAAACTCAATCCTCTCGGCCTCTGAACAGAGCGTCCTGGGCTTGCTCGCGCGCGGCCTCATGTACAAGGAGGTGGCGGAGCGCCTGAATCTCTCCATCTACACCGTTCGCACCCACATCTGGCACATCTACCGCAAGCTCCACGTGCATAACCGCACGGAGGCGATCCTCAAAGGGCTCCAGGGGCCGCCGCGATAGCTGCTTCGCTAGCCTCGCTTCCAACCCAAAGACTCCTTCCACGACTTACCCGGGCCTCAGCGATGCCCTTGCGGCAAACCTGCAAGCATCAGTACTTGGTCCGACTGGGCAGATTAGCAAGCTCGCCTTAGCATACCCGTCATGGACCCGGACGTGCTTGGCGCGAGCGTGAGCGACCGCGTGCAAATCGTCGCGTTCTGAACTAACACGGATGGTGGGCGAGCATGACACTACATCTGGGAGACTGGCGCAATCCAAACTCCAAAACTCTTGGAACATGAAACGGATCGACACGACAAACAAGACACACATCAAGACCTGCAGCCTCTTGCACACGCGGAGGACCCCACCTCCACACGGCGTCGGCGCCCACTCAGGGAGGCTGTTCCGGCCGTTCGGCGGCCCGCCCCGAATCGTGGCGTTGATGAGTAGTCTGCTGCTTGTGCTGAGCCTTCTGCTTGGCCCGAGCGTCCTGAGGGCAGACACTTATGTCTCAGGGAACATCGCAGGCCAAACCTGGACAAAGTCCGGCTCGCCTTACCACGTGACAAACGACATTCAGGTGGCCAGTCTGACGATAGGAGCCGGCGTCACGGTCTTGGTGGACGGCTTCTACCAAATCCAAGTCGCGGGGGTGCTTCAAGTGAACGGGTCCGCCGACTTCCCCGTTCAATTCACGACCACGAACACCGCTGTAGGGTGGAAGGGTATCCTCTTCAACCAGAGCCCGCCGGGGTCGTATTTCAACTACTGCAAGATCGAGGGGTCCAAAAACGGAGCGGTCACCATCTCCGACTACACCGCTCCCAACTTCACGAATTGCTGGATCGTCAA
>JBJKSV010000319.1:0-5756 GCA_046703605.1 Limisphaerales bacterium | reverse complement strand
CGGCCACCCACCGAACCGGAAAGTCCCGGAAATATCCAAGACCTCCCTCGGGATGCACTCCTCACGAAATTGACGAATCCGAGGGAACTAGAGTCGTCAGTCTTCTTCTCAAAACACCCCCTCTATTATGAGGTCTGGGCTCACGACGCGGCAACTCGCGCTGGCGTGATCGAGTGCGACTCGATCCCGATGCGGGACTGTTGGGAGTGCCCGAAAAAGCCTCACGGTTCTTGCCAGGGAGTTGCCACGCGGTAATAACAGGCGGCGTTGTTCATAATGGGCACAGGGCAGGGCGCGGGACCATCCTCGAGCAGCGGCGGGATGTTCGTTAGGTTCTGCCAGGGACCTGAAAGCGAGGCTTCACGCCATTGGAGCGTGTAGGCGTGCCGAGCCGCCCCGGAGAAGGTAATGATGGCCGCGGTGGGATTCGTTTTGAGGGCGACCCCATCGACACGCAAGAAGCTGGCAGCGTCACGCGGGTTGGTGCCACTCACGTATTCCGCGTAGTTGGACTGCCCATCGTGGTCGGGGTCGGCCTGCGGCCCGGAGATGTCGGGGTCTGACAGTTCGGTGCTGGAAAAGTGGCGCGATTGCCAAGTCTGGAAGCTCTCGCCATTTTCGCGCCCGGGCGAGCCCGTCCCGGAGCTTGCCTGCCAATTCCCAGGGTCGTCGCCGCAGCCTTTTGCGGCGACACGCTCCAGGGATGGCCCTTGTCCATCTGCGGCAACCGGCCAGGGCGCCTTATCATCATAATGGACGACATCCTCGTCGATATACGGGACGACAACGGCCCCGTTTTTGGGATCGACCTCAGGCGGGCCCGGACGGCGCAGGGCCAGTGATTTACCGCTGTTTTGAAGCACATTCGGGTAGAGCTCGAAGACCGGAGTGGAGGCGGGGATGCCGTATTTGAGCCGGAATGCGGAGGGCGCCGAGCCGGCCAGGAG
Organism: Limisphaerales bacterium; assembly: GCA_046703605.1. Classification (GTDB taxonomy): domain Bacteria; phylum Verrucomicrobiota; class Verrucomicrobiia; order Limisphaerales; family UBA8199; genus JAJYHY01. The sequence continues at coordinate 4,809 of JBJKSV010000319.1, read as the reverse complement.
CACGAAGCCGTGGGGCGGGATTTGGGCGCCGGGAGGGAAGCGAAAGCCGGCGCCGCTCAGTTCCCAGTAATTGGTAGGGGCGCCGGGGTCGTAGAGTTTTATCGGAGTGGCGGTGGTGTTCTTGAGTTCGATGAATTCCTCGTCGCCCAACGCGGGATGATAGCGGATTTCGTTGATGATGACGCGCGGAACGCGCGGCCCGGCATTGGACTGGTTCGGGGTGGCGGCGGCCTGAGGCAGGAACAGGGCTTGACCACCAGCGGTGACGTAGCGGCCGAAGCTAACTCCAGGGTCCGAGGCGCCGTACTGGAACCCATCGCCATAGCCGGTCAGGCTGCCGCTTGCGTCAGCCGAGTAGAGGTAAATCTCGCCGCCATCGTGGCTGGGCTGAAAGTGCTTGGGCGGAGTGCCTGCTGGCGCCCAGGCTCGTGCGGTAAATACGAGGCAACCTCCCGGAGGAAGAATCGAAGGAACGGGGATTTCATAACCGTGAGGCTTGGTCCTGTCCGTGGTTAAGAGCCAATGGCTTACATCAACGGCGGTCTGGTTAGGGTTATAGAGCTCCACGAACGCGGGCTGGCCCGAGGCAGGATTGGCGAGGAGTTCGCTAACCCAGATCGGCTTGACGAGGGGAACTGGATCCGGGACGCCTGGAGAACCTCCTGGCAAGGCACTCGGCCGCCAATGAGTGGCAAAGGACGAGTCAGCCACACCGGATTGCTCGTCCACCGCGACCAGAGAATAGCCGAGGCCGTCGGTGGCTGGATGCCAGGTCGGGTTGTAGGAGAAGTCCTGTATCGGCTCGCCGAGCGGACCGGCGATGGCCAGGTGTTCGCCGGCATTATCGAGGCTTCCGGTGTATTCGCCGGCGATGTTCGCCATCAAGCCATAGCGTGAAGCAAAGGCCGCAAGGTTCTTGACAACCAGCACGTATTGACCGGGGCCAAGGTTGGTCACCGCCGAGCCGGAGAAGGAGAACTCAATGCCGTCCGTGAAGTGAATGCCGGCGAGGTCCAACTTGGCCGGACCTATGTTTTTGAGTTCGACGAACTCAAAATCCTCGCCCGAGTAGAGGCTCGAGGTATCGGGGGTTGCCGGATGATACATAACCTCGGTGATTCTTAGCGGGACCGGCTTGACGACGAAGGTGGCCATGGTGGGCGCGCTCCAGGTCGAGCCCGAGAGGGCGCGGGCGAACACACGAGCGTTGTTGGTGAGGTGGACGGGAGAGGAATAGAGCCGCGCGTGGGGGCTGATGAAGCCGCCGCTCAGGCGTGGGTCGGCGCCATCCAAGGTGTAGCGAATGGTTCCCTTGGGAGCGGACATTCCCAGGGCGAAGCCGAGGCTGACCTGGCCGCCCTGGCTGGTGAGGGCCGGGGCCGGCAAGAACTGGCTGTCAATCCAGGCGAGCCGGTTGGTAATCCATTGCTTCATCCAGCCGATTTCGTCCTGGTAGGTCTTGCCGATGTACCAGTTCGGCCAGATATAGTGTCCCAGGACGCCCGGCCATCTTTGATAGTTGCGGATTTGAGCCTCGTTCAGAAATGCCGCCAGTTGGTCCACTCGGGCCAGGAGAGCAGATGTATCAAAAAGGCCGTGTCGGAGCTGCGCCCAGCGGTCGATGACCGCTTGGTTGAAATCCACATCCTGAAAGAGCCGCGGGAACCAGGGGTAGGCGGTGCCGCCAGGCTGATACCAGCCGGCGGTCTCCCAGGCATCGCCATAGTTCGCGTTGCCAAAGGCGAGGTTCCAGTCCCAAATCGGGTCCATGACGAGCTTGCCAAGCCGGTCTTTGTGCATGTAATTGCTGAGGCAGAACCCGTCGATATTCCTGCTCATCTCGACGATCCAATAATTGTCGATGAACGAGGGAACATCGATATAGGCGGCATAGCCGGTCGCCGGGTTGCGGAAACCGGGGCCATAGAGGGCTGACTCGAAAGTTGCAAACCATTGCGAAAGCCAGGCCTTTTGAGCCGGGGTGATCTCGCTCTCCTTGGGATCGACATAAGCCAGGACTCCCGCATGTGGGGTGGAGAAGCCGGAGTCACCCGGGTCGAGCCGGTCTTTCTTGATGATATAACCGCCGGTGACGTTCGGTTCAGCGTTATCTTCAGGCCCAAGTTTGGCAATATCGACACGATTCTTGCCGCGCTTGATCTTTTCCATGACGACGTACACGCCCGCATAGTCTCTCTGCGCAAGCTTGCCCCCGAAGAGATGCAGGAACAACTCGACAAACCGCGTGCGCACCGCGTAGTGGCCCATCCTGCCGTGGAGCTCGTAGGCCAGCACATTGCGCATGAGGGTCTTGTCCGTGTAGGGCGCGTAAAGGACCCAATCCGAGTCGGCTGGAAAACCGAGGATAGGCGCATCCTGTGGCTGGCCGGTTTGGTCTCGAAGTTCCAGTGAATAGGACTTCTTGGGGAACTGGAGCGAACTAGAGCCGTGAAGGGTAATTCCGCCGAGGCCGTCGTAGTCGGGAGCATTGGTCAGCGTGCAGCGTCCACCGAGTGTGTCAATGAAGGTGGTGCTGGCGGTGATCTTGGTTCCGTCCGGGATGCCGTGGCCGAAGGTATTGACGATGACCAGCGGGAGATTCGAGCTGAAGCTGGCGACGTCTCCGGCAAGGAGGCGATAGTCGGCGGAAACAATCGGGCTGGGCTGCAGGCCATCGACGAAGACCCGGGCCCGCACGACGGTCGTGATGCCGAAAGTCAGCGGGAGGAAATAGACCGGGCTGCCGGCGGTGGGGTCGGTGCCGTTTAGGGTATAGCGGATAACCGCGTTGGAAGAACTGGCTGAGAGCCTCAGGGTCAGCGAATTGTTGGTATAAACCCCACCCGGCAGCGAGAAGACAGGCGTCTCGGCGACGCCAGCGCTGGTCATATCATTCGGGGCGCCGGGGGTTGGATGGGAAAAGAAGAGACGCTCTGCGCTGGCGGGGTCCAGGCCGAAGGAGACATCGGCGCGTTGGGGAGGGAACTGGGGCGCGTACGCGCAGGCAATTCTTGCGCCATCGGGCTGCACCAGGGCCAGGTACTCTCCGCCGGCATCGAGTTTAAAATTGGTGTGGAGCTGGCCGCCAGCCTTCGAGCGGTTCTTGCCCGAGGCGAACACCACCAGATAATTGCCGGCATCCAGGTTTGTGGAGGGAAAGGACCATCTAGTCAGGCTGGCCGCATCGTCGGTCAGGTGCCAATCGCCGAGGTCCACCGCGTCCGGGCCGGAGTTGTAAAGCTCAATCCAGTCTGAGTAATCTCCATCCTCGTCGGCGAGAGTGGTGTGATTGAGGGACATGTACTCCGTGATCCGCACATCGGCTTTGCCGTGCGCGCCTGCCGCAAGAAACAGAATCCAAACCAGCCACCGGGTATAGGCCAAAATGCGTCGCATTCCAGACGCTGCTTATACCAAGCCAAAACCTGAAAGGCAATGAGAGGCCCGGAGGCACCAGCACCGGCCTGAGTTTCACTTTTGACAACTATGAAAACGGCAGTGGGACCCCACCGGCCCGATCGTGGTGGCGCCAGCCCTGGGCTATTCGAGCGGCCCCAGCGACCTTACGCTCACGTGGGGGAGCGGTTTCAAACTGCAGTCCACTTCCAGCTTGAGCCCGGCGGAGTGGAACGATGTTTCCGGCGCTTCCTCACCCTACTCGGCGCCGATGACCGGTCTCTCCCAATTCTATCGTTTGATCTCGCAATAAGGAGCGAGACAAACACGACCGCCGCTCTTAACGGTTGATCGTTACCCGATATTCAGGTTAGGATTGCGCTCGGTCCACCGGACGCTTTCGCCTGTGGACCTGGGCTGTCTTTTTTTGGGAGAGATGACTATGGGAAGGCATGACACGACATGCGGAAGAAGCGCGCGAGGTAGTGGGCACCTGGGATTCACGCTAATCGAATTGCTGGTGGTCATCGCGATTATTGCCGTCTTGGCGGCGATGCTCCTGCCCGCGCTCAGTTCCGCCAAAGAGAAGGGTAAGCGCATTGCTTGCCTGAGTAATCTGAAACAGATCGGCCTGGCGCTGGCCATATACACGGATTCTGAGGCAGACCGGATGCCCACCGCGCTGAACTATGGGGCGCGGCCAAATCAACCGGGCACGGATGCTCCCAACACGGTCCAGTTTACTGACATGTACGGCGGTGTGCCCAAGGATCTGAAGCTGAGCAACCCGAGGGTATGGTGGTGCCCCAGCGACCGCTTCAATCTGCCCATCATCACTCACGGTATCCTCTCCACGAACAGCTTTTCCTCCTACCGCTACCGGTTTGTCATCTGGGACAACACGGTGCGCTTTCCCGGGCTCAAGACCTCCGATTTCATGAAACCGGCCGGACAGATCATTTGGCACGAGAACCAGGACCTGCACTACAAACGACTGCCAAGCTCCTACACATCCACCCAGCCGACCCTCAACGCCATCTACGCGGATTTTCATGCAGATCTCTGGCGGGTGCAGTTCCGCCAGAACCGGCCCGAACGGTATTACGACCCGAATTGGTTTACTTACGGCCCGGGCGGGGCCTTGAATCGGGATAATCCGAACGTCGGCTACGATGTTCATACGGGCTGGGACATGAACTGACCACAGAGCGCATTCGGTCAGTACCCCGACGGTGGCAGGAAGGCTGCCTGGCTTTACTCATTTTCGATTTTCGATTTGCAGTTTGCGATGGGAGCGGGTTCGGAAAGCTGCGCTTGGGCTCTCAACAGCCCCCACATCTCTCCCGCGTTTTCTCACCCTCGGTAAAGGCCGGCCTGTTTGAGCTTCTCGCGGAGCGTAAGCCGGGAGAGACC
>JBJKSV010000318.1:0-5133 GCA_046703605.1 Limisphaerales bacterium | reverse complement strand
TGGCCGACGCCCCGCAGTCAACGACCGTCACCGGGGGTTTCGACTCTGTCACCATGAGCCAGGAGGTTTCCCTCGGGCCGAATGAGACCAAGACCGTCACCTTCTCGCCCGAAAATACTCCGGCCCTGCACCTCGAGCACCCGCGTCTGTGGTGGCCCAATGGTTACGGGCCGCAAAACCTGCACAAGCTGCGCCTAACCGCCTCGGTTGACGGGGCGCTTTCCGACAGCCGTGAAGTGAGCTTCGGCATCCGGCAAATCACCTACAGCCTGCCCGGTTCGGATAACCTGGCCTTGTCGGTCAACGGCGTGCCGGTCATCGCCAAGGGTGGCGATTGGGGCATTGACGAGGCGATGAAGCGCATCAGCCACGCGCGACTGGATGCCATGGTCCACATGCACCAGATCGCCCACTACACCATGATCCGCAACTGGGTCGGCCAAAGCACCAGCGAAGATCTCTACGACGCCTGCGATAAATACGGCATCCTGCTCTGGGACGAATTCTTCGAGCCGCATCCCTTGGACGGCCCGATTCCGCAGGATGTGCCCCTGTATCTCGCCAATGTGAAGGACAAGATTCTCCGGTTCCGCAATCACCCTTGCATCGCCCTGTGGTGCGCGCGCAATGAGGGCAACCCGCCCCCGAAAATTGGCCAGGGCATCCAGAAGCTCATCAACGAGTTTGATCCCGTCCGGCTCTACCAGCCCAGTTCAACTTCCGGGCGCGGGGTTAATTCCGGCGGCCCTTATCACTGGCGCACGCCGCGCGAGTTCTACTCTTATTCCGAGGCCTTCAAGACCGAGATTGGCTCCATCTCGGTTCCCACACTGGAAGCCATTCACCACATGATGCCTCGCAAGGATTGGGAGATCATCAACGACGATTGGGCCGAGCACGATTTTTGCGCCGGGGCGCAAGCCGGCGATCAGTATCCGTTCATCATCAGCAGCCGTTACGGGCCTCCGGCCAACCTGGCCGATTTTGTCCGGAAGGCGCAGCTTGCCAATTACGAGTGTTTTCGAGCCATGTATGAGGGGCGATTCGCCAGGCTCTTCAAGCCCGAAACCGGCGTGATTACCTGGATGAGCAGCCCCGCCCAGCCGAGCTTTGTGTGGCAGCTCTACAGCCACGACCTGGAGCCTAATGCCTCGCTCTATGCCACGCGCGAGGCTTGCGAGCCAGTTCATATCCAGATGAACCAGAACAACTGGCACGTGATGGTCATCAACAACACACCGCGGCCCCTCGAGGACGTGGTGGCCAAAGCAACGGTCTATGACATGGACGGCACGCCGCGATGGACCAGGAGTGAAACCGTGACGGCCGAACCCAGCGCCGCAACCGAGGCTGGAACCGTCGAGTTCGCGCCTGGCCTTTCTCCGGTGCATTTCGTGAAGCTGGAACTGTTCGATGCCGAACACCGCCTCCTTTCCCAAAACTTCTATTGGCGTGCCGCCAAGGATGATCCGGATAACTTCACCCCGCTGCTGCGCATGTCCTCCGTGGCGCTGGATGTCCACGCCAGACGCCGCCGTGTTCGTGGCCAATGCGTGCTGGACGTTACGGCCAGCAATCCGAGCCGGAGCGTTGCCCTGCTGGCCCATTTCCAACTGCGCCAGCGCCATTCCGGGAAGCGCGTCCTGCCGGTCTTTTACAGCGACAATTACATTTCGCTGCTGCCGGGCGAGAGCCGGCATTTCACTGTCGAAGCTGCCGCGAAGGACCTCGCCGGGGAAGCGCCCATGCTAACGGTCGATGGCTGGAACGTTACGGTGCAGCCGAGCGGCGTTGGCGCAGAGGGAATCGCCGTGATGCCCAACACCCAGGCCCAGGTTTCCGCACAGCAAGCCGCCCGAGCCAACTCCGGCCTGCGCGTGGTCGCGAGCATCAATTGCGGCGGTGACCCTTATGGCTTCTTCCAGTTTGGCAGCGCTCCGCTCAACGTGTTTGAACGCGATTTTGATTTCCACGGAGGGAGCGTCGCTCGCTCCGACGAAGGGATTAACAACACCGGCGTGCCAAACGCCGCTCCCGTTGCCATCTACAGCAGCGAGCGGTGGGGCCGATGCAGCTACACGATCCCGGTGAACAAGGGCGCTTACACCGTGCGGCTGCATTTCGCCGAAACGAAATTCGGTCCTGGGGAACGGAAGTTCAACGTCGATATCAACGGCCAGCGCGTCTTGGACGACTTGGATATTGCCGCCGAGGCCGGCAAGGACAAGGCCCTGGTCAAGGACTTCCAATCCATAAGCCCCGATGGCCAGGGCAATATTGTCATCTCCTTTAGCCCTGGTTCGGCCGACCAACCCAAAATCTGCGCTATCCAGGTGCTCCAGGATTGATTCACGGACACCAAGCCAAACCAAATTAGCGACATTACCACTGCGGAAGCGTGGCGGGCGAATCACGGCTGGTGCGCCTGGCCTTGCGAGCAGGAGCGAGCGCGTCAGAACCTACTGTTGGCTTGCGGAGGGGCGGAGGTCATCCACAGCCACATGGGCCTGGATTTGATTGTGTTCCAGTTTAATGGGGCCGGCCTTGGACTCGATGCGGATGCCGACTGACTGCTTCCGAGCGTTACCGGAGCGGGTGTCTCGGATGACGTTGTTCTCGAAGACGAGATCACGGGTTTGGCCTTGGACATCAATCCCCGCCGCGTTATGGCCCTGGCCATTGTTTTCGATGAGATTATCCACCAACCGATTGCGGTTGCCTGCCATCGGCCCGGTCTCGTTCCGGAAACAGACACCGTCCCGGCCATTATCCCGCACCTGGTTGTTTCGAAGCAGGTTGTCGGTGTCTTTGTGCCCGATAGAGATGCCGTAGCGGCCATTGTCTTCGAGGAGGTTGTCCTCGAAGACGCCGCGTTTGACACGCCAGCAGAGGTAGAGACCATCCTGACCATTGTTTCGCGCAACGCACTGGCGGACCAACGGACGCTGGGACCCGCTGCCCGGATGAATGCCCAAACCAGTATTACCCTCGCTGACGCACGCCAGCACTTTGGCGTCGTTGCATTGCTGGAAGCTAATACCGTCGCCGTTATAGTCCCGCACGACGCAGTGCTCGATGACGGCGCCAGAACAGCGATACAGAAAAATGCCACCGCCGCGACAGCCATTGAGATAGACGTTTTGTTCCTTGCCGCCTTCGATGGTCAGGCCCTCAATCCGGACCCTGTCAGCGGAATAGCCGCTAACCACGGGAAAGACGGTTGCGGCCTGTGCCCCGTGCTCGACCATGCAATCCGCGTTGAGAGGGAGGCTGATGGCGAAGGTGCTTCCGTTCTGGCCAATGATGCGGGCGACCGTGGCGTGGAAGCCGCCGGCATTCGCGTCCCAGACGGCCACGCCCTCCCCCACGGCAAATCCGGCCGGATTCGCGGGAGTAAACTGTTCTTCGCCGTAGTCGCCGTCCAGTCGCAGCGGGGAGCTAACCGACGCGGCCTTTCGCAACACCGTTTTGCCCGGAACCCCGCGCACAGTCACTCCCGACCGCAGGTGCAGAGAGTCGCGCATGAGGTACTCGCCCGCTTCCACCCGCACCAGGCCTCCGCCCAGACCCGCGATGTAATCGACCGCCGCCTGGAGGGCGCCGTTGTCGGCGCCCACGATGTCGCCGGAGCGCGCGCCGACCGAGATCTGCGGGTGGACGGCCATCGGGATGTGCATCGCGTCGGGCACCTGAGTAAGCGTCCCTTCCGAGCCCGGGTCAGCGGGCAGCGCCGAGGCGCTCGAGAGGCAGGCGACGAGTGCTATGGTTAGGACCTGTCCCAAACCCATATCCATTGTCGGAGACGAGGTAACGAGTCTCCGATGTGTTGGGGCGGTTGGAGCGGAAGAGAGACTCGTTACCTCGTCTCCTACCGTTTTGGGACAGGCTCGAGTTGCAGGCGTGCGGTTGGTCATAGTCGATGGACAGATTCTTAGTGCGTTGCCTTCCAAAGACCGGCGTCGAGGCGGTTTGTCGCCGCTTCGAGCAGGTCCTCGTTGACGATTTCGAGGTAGGATTCAGCCAGCCTGTTTTCTTTGGTTTTGAGCCTGAGAGAACGCTCGAACCATGGCCTGGCCGCGGCCAGGTCCCCGGTCTGAACGTAATGGCAGCCGATCTTGGCCACCGTGGCATAGCCATTAGGGTCGAGTTGCTCGGCGTGAGCGAAGACCGGGCCTGATTCATTCTGCCGGTCCAGCCAATCCAGGCACCATCCATAGTCCAGGTAGGCGCTCGTGCTCCACTTGTTTAGCTTCATTGCCGAGTCAAGCCAGCGCATGGCCTCGCGAGCCTGCTGCTGGTAATTCGTGCCGCCTTCAGAGCTCTGCACGCACAGTGCTTCCCCAATCTCACAACAGGTCTCCGGGTTCATCGGCTCAGCGGCATACGCCTTCTTAAGCAAGTCCACCTGGTTGGATGAAAAGGGCCTGGCCTCCGTGGACCTGGCCAGCCAAAGATTCTCGCGCGAATGCCGCCAGGCCTGCGAGCCGAGGTATGCCCCGCTCCCGAGGACGAGCAAGGAAAGAAGGACCTTGGCCGGAAGACGCGCCGTGACCCAATGGCTATCGGTGGCGAAACGCAAGTGGCTGCTGAGCAGAGCCATCAAGCTCACCGCCAGCAAGGCGTTGGCGGGGACATGCATGTTGAAATCAACCATCGAGTGCGCCAGTATCGCCACCAACCCCAAAGAGGCGCCAAGAACGAAAGCGAACTTGCTGCTGTTGGCCTTTCCCCCGATGTCTTTGGGGATCTTCCGAACGTGAGGCCAGGTCTTGAGCACGCCCACGCCAAGCAGGACCCAGGCCGCGCCAATGAGCACCACGCCGACCACACCCCAATCGACCAGGGTATTTAGATAGTCATTGTGGACGCGGTCGGCACGTTCCTGGACTGTTTCGGGCCGGAACGCCGGAAAGCGGTAGTCGAAATGGGCCGGGCCATCCCCCCACCAGACGTTCTGCCGCCATATCTCGATGGCCGGCCGCCATAGGGCAAAGCGAGCGTCATCATCAACCTTGCCGCGATTGTAGAGCCGGCTCAGCCGGGCCTGGAGGGTGTAGCTTTTGGGGAGATAAATGGCGCCGGCAGCGGCTATCAATACCAACAGGGCCAGCGCCAGCAAGCTGGAAAACCAGG
>JBJKSV010000317.1:0-3534 GCA_046703605.1 Limisphaerales bacterium | reverse complement strand
CCTCCGGTGCCTCTATCCCGCCGACCTGTTTGCGCCCGAACTCATCCGCAGCTTGGGCGTCATCCCGACGGAGTACCTCTATTTCTATTACCGGCGCGGCGCCGCCTACCGGAACCAGGCACGGGTCAAGACCACGCGTGCGGCGGAGATCGAGCGGCTCAATGGACAAGTCCTGGAGGAGATCTCGAGGGCACTCGATTGCGGCGAACAGAAGCGCGCCATCGAGGCTTACACCCGCTATTTGAATCAACGCTCCGGCTCGTATATGAAGCTCGAGGCCAGTGGCGGGTCGGCATTCGACCCGCCTGCGGCGCACGCCGACCCGTTTCGGAGCGCCACAGGTTACCATCGCATGGCGCTTGAAGTCATTGGGGCGCTGCGGCAGGAGATCCCGCGGGGCGTCGTCGCCAATGCCCTAAACCAATCCGCCCTGGACGATTTTGCCGACGACGACGTGATCGAGACTCTATGCGACATCAGCACCGCAGGGGTTCGCCCCCGCCGCTTCGGGCGGCTGTCCGAACCGGTGCGGGGACTGGCTTTGACCATGAAAGCTTTCGAGCGGGAGACGGTCCGCGCGGCAGTGGAACGTTCAGCCTTTCGCGCCCGTTCGGCACTCCTCCTGCATCCGCTGGTGGGCGATTGGGACGCGGCCGAAGAACTGCTTCAGGCGCTGCGTTCGGAGCAGCCGGAGATGTTTCAACCCGTTTGATGGATCATCCTCGCAGAGAAAGCACATATCCCAGGAGGCATAAGGGCGCCCGGGAACGGTCGGTTGGAATGGGTTGGAATCGGTGGGGTATCGGTTGGAATCGGTTACCAATAGAGGACCTGAAAGGGGACGCACGGAAAAGGGAGGGTTAGCCAGTTGCGTTCCCTGGGAGGCGGGGCACACACAGGCCGAGGCAGCAGCGAGGGGCATTCTCGACCCGAATAGAAGGCCGAGACAGGTCGGGTAAGAGGACAATGGGCGCTGGCGCTGTTCGTTCACCTCACAATTTGGTATCTCATGAACAACACGTCGGTAGCCTGCGGGATGTCCAGCGGCGCCGCTGCCGCCGGGGTCACGGTCACCCGGTCCGAGCTGCCCGTACGGAGATTCTCCAGATTCAGCACGGTTCCGGGCTTGAGGAAATGCAAGGCGACCTCGCGATGCGCTTCACGGTTGAGTCGCTCGCGAAACATGAGCAAATAACCGATGGCCGCTCCCGGTTTGACCCATTGGAACCCGGACCAGGCGGCGTTGTCAGGTTCTTCACCGATTGGGAAGACAAAGGATTCGAACAGGTCGCGGCGATGCTCTTTATAGGGAGCAAGCAATGCTTTGATTTGTCGGCGCTGCCGGGCGGTGAGCAAGCGGGTGGTCTGAAAGAAGAGAGGAACACCCGGCAAACCCAGCGCCGTCGAGTAGGCCATGCTATAGAGTGGGGCATCGCTGAGTTTGCCGTCCACCATGGCGTAGTTCTGGATCCCCAACTCGAATTGGTTGGCATTGAGGTACCGCGCTAATTCCCAGGCGTCACGGAGTTGGAGCCAAGGCCGGGCAATGACATTCGCCGGACGCGCGGGCTTGCGGTTCTCCAGCCAAATGGAGCCGCATTCGCGGGCCCAGAAGTAGCCGAACCGGGGCGCGTTTTCCGTTACGTCCCAGTGGACGCGTACTTTGTGGTGGGTGTAATCAATGAAGTTGCGCGCCTTGGCAAGGCAGCTCTCCGCGAGGTCATAGGTCGAGAGGTTAGCGAAGTCGAGCTTCCAATCCCTGAAGTGTCCCTGCCGATAGTTCCACTGGAGCGCTGATAGCGGCGCGTTCGCCGCCAGCCACAGGCCCAGTTTGATGTGGCGTTGCGTGGCCCTCGCGACCACATCGCTCCAACCCTTTGGATACCAGTCCGGACGGGGCAGCCATTTGTCGCGCGCGGGGTGTTCCCCTGGCATACGCCCGGTCTGCCAGCCGTCATCGATCTCCAGGCTGTCGAGCCCAAGGCCGGCAACGGAGTCAATTTCCGCCAGCACCTGGTCTTCAGAGGCGCGTTGCACCGATTGCAGTGAGGTGGCGCCGCTTCCCCAAGTATTGGCTCGGAGTTCGATGTCCAGGGCCTCGTTGACGGGGTAACGGAGACGGTCGAATTGCTTGACCGCCAGTTGGCGCGCATCCGCGCCTGGAGCGTTGTAAAGAATGGTCCATGTCGCCCAGCACCAATGAAATGCATCCGGTGAAAGGGCGCTGAGTGGCAGTCCCCAACCGGTCACTGCCGTGCCATTTGTCAAGAGGAGAAAGGCCCCGGTGTTCACACCGGGTTGGTTAACGCACTTGTGGGATTCTTTGACGAGTATCACCCCGCCCCGCGCGTCTTCGGTGCTCACCAGATTGGCCCAATTGACCTCCCCAAGCCCGGCCGCTTCATCCCGGATCAAGTGCGTCTCGGGCTTGTTCCGATGCTGGGTGTCGTTGAAGTATCCAACGGCGCGGGCATGGGAAAAGGTGATCGGCAGATAATCCGTCCGTGCGGTTTCAGCCGCAGGCGGCGCGGCGCGAGGAGAACCTCTCCCCTCCGCAGCCTCCGAACTGGCTGTAGTCGATCTGACTGGCTTGCCCTTTACCCAGAGCTGCGTGCGAAATCCGGGCCCGTCCGGATATGTCCAAACGACAAAGCGAACGGCAAGGCCGGATTGTGGATAGACCACTTCCGCCACCACCTGCAGCATCTCTGAGGTAAACTGCCCGTCAGTTGACGGGGCGGCCGAGAGCGACACAAGCCGCGCCGGTTGATGGCCCATCAAGCCTGGCAGCGCCCAGTCGCTGGCAGCCGCGTACTCGGGCTGGGCAACCCAATTTCGGCCCGTTCGGAGGTCTTCGAGCCCCACGGTGGCCAGACCGGCGCCGGTCCAGCGCCAATCTCTCTCGACACAGCCGCTGGAAACGCAGAGCCGGTCTCCGGCGGTGAACGCGCGAGCATGGCCAAGCCTGACGTCCAACGGAGGCAGGACCGCCGCCCCGGACGCAGCGGCAGCACTGGCCACAGACGCGCCGATGAGCAGTAGTTGCAATGCATTCACTGGCCCCAACTTCCACCGATCCGCAGCAAGATGCCAGACCAATCGCTCTATGAACTTTGCACCTTCACCACACTGGCGGGTTCTCCCGCCTTTGGGAGCACCGGCGGCGTGGCGCATGTTGACAATCCTTCCGGCTCGAGCCAGGACGTGCCTGCTGCCTGAGCTTGATCAGAGTTTGCTGGCTGGCAATGATGACCCCAGTGATGAAGCTTATCGTTCTCTTGTACGGATGCCTGGTAGCCGCAGTTGCCGGAGTGCAAGCGGCGGCGGTGCATGTTTGGGAAAAGCAGGAACTGACGTTCACATCGGTTCGCACCTTTACCAACGCTTACACCGAGGTCGTGGTTTGGGTCGATCTGAGCGGCCCTCATTTCAAGAAGCGGGTGTATGGCTTTTGGGATGGCGGCCAGACCTTCAAGGTGAGACTGCTGGCTACTGCGCCAGGCAAGTGGACGTGGAAAAGCGGGTCCAGTCCGA
>JBJKSV010000316.1:0-4488 GCA_046703605.1 Limisphaerales bacterium | reverse complement strand
CCGGGGAAGATCTTCATCCACCTCCTGCCGGGATATGCCGGAACGGCATTCACCACGCCGCCGGTCGCGCAAAAAGTCACGGACTGCGTGGACGTGTTCACAAAGAAGCCGGTCGCATGGAAGCAGGAAGCCGACGGTTCAGTTCACATCACGGGCATTGACCGTGAGAGCCATCCGGCGGACACGGTGATTTGCCTGCGGACCGCGCACAACAATTTATGAAGTTCACAACAATATTGGCGCTGACACTGGCAACGGGCTGTCTTGCCGCCCGTGCCCAAACGAACCAGCCGGCGGACGATTGGAAACCGGCGGCTTCCAACATGCCGGGACAGCAGTATCCCCAGGTCAACTCTGAAGGCCGCGTTCGGGCGCGCATCCACGCGCCCCAGGCGCTGAACGTCCAGCTCGACATCAGCGGCAAGAAATTTCCGATGACCAAGGGTCCGGACGGATTTTGGATCGGCGATTCGACGCCGCAGGATCAGGGAAATCATTATTACGGACTGGTCATTGACGGCGCCGAGGTGCCGGACCCAAACGGCTCGTTTATTTTTGGTTCCGGCGCGTGGCGCGCCGACGTGGAAATCCCCGCCAGCGACCAGGATTTTTACGCGCTGAAAAACGTGCCGCACGGCCAGTTGCGCGAGATTTATTATTTCGGCAAAACCAGCAATGCCATGCGCCACAGTTTTGTCTATACGCCCCCCGGTTATGACAAAAACCCGCACCAGCGTTACCCGGTGCTCTATTTGCTCCACGGTTACAACGAAAACGAATCGGGCTGGGGTCATCAGGGCCGCGCGGGCTTCATCATGGACAATTTGATTGCCGAGGGCAAAACCACGCCGTTCATCATCGTGATGGAAAACGGCGGCATCAGCACGCGCCCGGGCTCCGTTCCGCGCGGCGCGTCGGGGCGCGGACGCCGACGCGGCATGTTTGATTTCAGCGATTTCGAGCACGCCCTGATCGAGGATGTGATTCCTTACGTTGACGCCAATTTCCGCACCATTCCCGATCAGCCGCACCGGGCGCTGGCCGGTCTCTCGATGGGCGGCATGCAGACGCACCGCATTGCCCTGAAGCACCTCGACACTTTTTCTTACATCGGGATTTTCAGCGGTGGCAGCATTTCGACCAATGAGATCAAAGACCTCGCCGGGTTTAAACGGAAGGTGAAACTCGTGTTCGTCAGCTACGGCAGCCGCGAACTGGGCGGAGGCAGTCGCCGTCCGCTCTTTGGCGGAAATCCCCAGGCCGACATCGCCGGACTCCAGGCCGCCGGCATCAACGCCCGCTTCTATGTTTCTCCCGACACCGCCCACGAATGGCAGACGTGGCGGCGCAGTCTGCACGAATTCGCGCCGCTGCTCTTCAAAAACAACTAAGCGTTCGCGAACAATCTAAATGAAAAGAACAGCCCGATTCTTGTTCATGGGATTCAGATCCTCCGACGGGCGATGCTCCATCTGGCGCTCGAACTCCTTGATGAAGTCGTGCCGGTCCACGTTATCCAGGAACATGTCCTCGCGCTGATCCCCCCGGCTCATGACGTGATAAATCGCACCGGGATACTCGACTCGGAGTTTGCGCGGCATGATGGCAGCGTCGCAAGAAGTGAGAGCTGAGTCAAGAGCAAAGAAGGGGCTTTTCTACGGTCTGAGCCCATTGATGGGGGTAACCTGTCGGGTTTTGGTCATCGACGATGTAGTAGGTGGTGGCCGAGCCGACGGTCTTCTTTAGCCGGTTGCCATCGCCGTCGCAGAGGATGGTGATATTGCCCATCGGGCGGCTGGCGCTGATCAGATGGTTCTCGATGTCGTAGCCGTCGGGGGTGGAGTTGTCCCACGCGCCGTCGGCGTTGAGGTCGAACTGGAGGGTGTTGCCGTTGGCAGGTAGGGGGGGGATTTCATCAGAATACGATGAGCCTTCCATCTCGGATAGTACCGTCCCAGCGGTCCGGAAATACCTTCCCATCCCAGCCGCAGGGGAAGTGCCCCGCGGCGTACCAGGGCTCCAGGTGCGGCACGTAGAAAACCGGCGTGACTATGTCCGCGTAATTGCTTTCGAGACACATTCCGAGCAGGTCCCAAGTCAGATCGTCTCCAAGAGCTTTACGGTACCGCTCACCGACAGGGACCCTGACGAGCAGGGAGGCCACGAACGACCGGATGTGCGGGCGCAGCTCGCGCACCACTGGATTCCAGTCCTCCGATCTTTCCCAGGAGCGCTCCTCAACGGAACGCTGCAGGGTGTTCCTGGCCATGATTCTGCACGTCTTCCACTTTCTCGACGCGCAGGTCTCGACGGCTGCCGCCCAACTGTCAACAGCGGCCACGAGCGCGGAGGACGCCCCGCCCACCGATTCGAGGAGAGGGTATCTTACGATGCTCTCGAGCTTTGCTTCCGCGCGGGATGTCATGGCTCGCCGGTCAGGTTCATGGTGCCAGGAAGTTCTGGGCGTTTGCCGCCTGGACCATCGAAGTACCCGTAGCCGCGTTGCTCCTTTTCCGCGAAGTCTACCATCACCTCGATTTTCCTTTGGGTAAACTTCAGCCCGGTGCCCGCGTCCTTCACGTTGATCAGGGCCTGCCGCAGAGCCTGCAGGTATCCCCGGTTGCTGATCTTCTCAAACTCCTTGGCCCCGCCCTCGCGGTACTGGTCGAAGAACCGCTCCATGACGGCGTGGAACTGGTTGTGCTCGGTGCCTGAGACAAGCGCGTTTCCACCCAAGTCAACGCAGGCGCCGATCTTCTTGGCGATGGCGGTGTAGGCGCCGGATTGATTCAGGTGCCCGGCCTGGGCGGTCCCGTGCAGAAGCTGCTTCACGTAGCCGTAGGGTCCGAACGCCAGGCCCCTGAGCTCCTGAGCGGCCACTTCCCAGGAGCCGATGCCCCCTTCCGCCCGCGAGAGAGCGGCGTAGCCGGTGATCGCGGCGCCGCCGGTGATGGCGACTGTCTCTCCGGTTGCGGCCTCGTACAGAACGACGGTCACCCGGCTCAGGGCAGGGGCGGCGCGGATCGCCATGTTGGCGGCCATGTAAGCGATGGTCCGCATCGTGACCATCATTTCTCCAAGGCTGGTTCTTCCGCTCGGGTCCGTCAGGTTGACTGGGTTATCCTCCGTATAAAGGTATCTGTGCAGCGAGAGCGGGTCGTCCTGGTTGCCCTCGAAGGTGTCCATGGTCCAGAAGCGGCCCAGGTCCGGGCAGTAGTAGCGGGAGCGGAGATAGTAGAGGCGGAGGTCGGCGTCCCATTGCTCGCCGGCAAAGCGGTAGTTGTTGGGGGTGGAACCGGTGGAGTACAGGAGATTGCCGAAGGCGTCGTAGGTGTAGGGATCGGTGAGATTGCCGGAGGCGTCGGTCAGGTAACGCACACTGCCCAGGCCGTCGTAGCGGAGATAGGGGACGGTGCCGTTGCGGTTCCGGCTGATCCGGTCCAGGCCATAGTCATACTGCACCGAAGGCTGGGCCAAGGCCGCGATT
Organism: Limisphaerales bacterium; assembly: GCA_046703605.1. Taxonomy (GTDB): domain Bacteria; phylum Verrucomicrobiota; class Verrucomicrobiia; order Limisphaerales; family UBA8199; genus JAJYHY01. The sequence continues at coordinate 1,001 of JBJKSV010000316.1, read as the reverse complement.
TCCGTTGGGCTTGAGGCCCGGTTGTAAATGCGGCCGGCGGCGGGCCAGCAACAGGCGGTTCCGGGAGACTCGTTGGCTGCGGCGCAGACGAGCGCGAAAACGAGAACTGTTATCTGCGTCAATTCCATCTCGCGCTTCCGGTCGTCAGGTCGCCACCTCGAAGGCATCCCGCAGGACTTCCAGGAACTTCTCGTTCGTTATCGGCAGCGGGAAGAGGCGAATTTCGTCAGCGTGCCTGTCGAAGCTCCATCCGCGGCCGGCGTGGAGGGGAATAACTTCTAGTTCCTCGGTCTCGCCCTGCAAGAGCGACAATGTAATCAACGTGAAATCCCGCTTAATCTTCAGTTGCTTCTTCTTGGTTCCCTCATCAAAGTAATTCATCTGTTTCGCCTCCTGACCAGGCGGGTTGCGAATGTAACCAAGCACCATAAAGATTCCGTTGGAGTCCATTTCCTTGTTTGAAATGGGGATGATCGGTTCAACCAGAATGTTGCAAGCGTACTGGAGCAACACGTAGCCCGTCTTGTTGACGTGCTGCCCGAGATCGCACAAGCCCAAGAATTTCTTTCTCATGTCTTTCTCACCAGTCCTGCACTGGGACAACCTCGATAAGCGTGTTGTAGAATCCCTCGTAATCCGCGATGGCAGCCTGAAAGGCACTCTCCAAAACTGTTTGAGCCTGCGCCGCCGGCACTTCCACAAAAAGCACTGCTTGCCTCACTTGCGATGCGTTGTAATTTAGCGAAACGCCCATCGCGGTTGTTCCGCTAAAGCCCTCGGCTCGCGCGTCTTGAATGTCTCCCATTGTTGGGGTCAAACCATATATTTTTGCACTCTTCATTCATTGGCCGGTTGTTGCTTGCGCGCTCTGGGATGCTTTAAATGCCCCTTTCATGGTCCGGTGCAACCGTACGTTTGCGGTGTTGTAGGTCCCCAGGTGGACACGCGCGGCTATGGCCTTGATAGTAAGGGTGGTCTCCCGGCGCAGCCGCACCGCGATG
>JBJKSV010000315.1:0-4586 GCA_046703605.1 Limisphaerales bacterium | reverse complement strand
ACCGTCAAAAAATAGGGCGGTGGCCGGGAGGGAGGGCAGAACGGGACGGATGTAACCGTTAGGCGTAGTCGATGCGCCATAAAGGTATTCGCCATCGTTGCCGCCGATGAGGTCCAGGGCGCGGCGGTCCAGCGGATTAACATCCCCATTCCAATAACCCACCGCAGCCGGTCCATGAACGGCATAAGTGAGCTGGTAACGGTGGCCGGGCTGCGTCGGCAGAACGCATTGCACGGCGCCTGCCGCGAGGGCCATACAATTTGACCCACCTTCCACCGCATCCGGATTGGGCACGACACTGACCGGCCCTTGCGCGACTGTCCAACTCGCGCGTAGGCCGGCAATTCTCGCGCGTGTTGGATAGGTCCCCATGGGGGCATTCTCAAAGTCATTGGAGAAAACGAGGACGGGCGGGAAAGTCGCGACCGAGTAGGGCGTGGGGGCAAACTTGATGGGCAGGGGCGCGAGGTTGGTATTGTCCGTGAAGTGCATCAATCCGTCGAAGGAATTGGTCACCAGAGCCGAGAGGACAAAATCATCAACGGCGGCATTCGGATCGAGCGAGCGGAGAGTGATCGAACTCAGACTGGCGACCGGGCCATTGGTAGCAGGTCCGTTGGTCGAAGGACTGTTGGTGGTGGTGAGCAGCTCGTTGTTGAAGGTGAAAACGTTGGTTTGCCATGCCGGGCCGTTTTTCCAGGTGAGGCCCGTAACGATGTTTGTCGTGAAGGTTCCAGAGGAGCTCACCAGCGTGACCTGGTTGGTGACCGGGCAATCGAGCACATTGGTGCCATATTTGCCATTGGTCCCAGCCTTGAAAATGGCGGCTACCTCGGCTGGCGACAGGGCCCGATTGTAGAGGCCGAATTCATCCAGGCCGCCCTTGAATAGCGCCGCCGCCGAGGCAACAGGGCCTCGGGGAAGGGGATTATAGCCGAAAAACAGGTCGCCACTGGTATGCGGAACAAACGCCCCGAGCTTGAGCGTCTTTGCCGCGGTCCCGTTGACGTAGAGGGTCGCCATTTGACTGTTGGTATCATAGGTGACGGCAACGTGCTGCCACACCCCATTGGTCAGAAGTCCACCCCCTGTCGAAATGTAATGCACACGGTTCTGCGTATCATAGAGGGTCGCCTCCAAAGCCCCCGCAACCGGCGCGGTTGGCGAGGTGGGGTCGCCGTCCATCCAGAATCGAACATAGGGAGGCCATGCATTTGTCGAGTTGTTCCATATCACTAACGGGCCGGGGCTGGGGATATTCTGAGGATCGATCCAGCCCTCAACCGTGAAGCCTCTGCTTTGGCCGACATCCAGGTCCGGACATGCCGGCACCATTACCTCCGAAGCGACGCCGTCGCTGAAGAAGGCCTGGCCCACTTTCCCGGGGCCGAAAGACACATTCCCGTACATCAAACCGTCATGGCCGCCGAAGATATCGGAGGCATCGCCGTCAAACGGCCACCAGCCCACAGTGCCGGCGAGATAGGGGGCATGAGAGCTCCGGAAAGAGAGCTGATACGCGCTGGAATTGGTAGTCGGCAGATTCATCGAAACGGCGCCATCGTTGAGTACCAGAACATTGTTGCTCTGCCAAGGCAAGCTCAGGTCAGGCACAACGGAGACCGTGTTGCTCAGAACTGTCCAGCCTTGGATCTTCGCGCCTGCGGCGTAGGTTCCGACGCCCGCGTCCTCGAAGTCACTCACAAAAAACGGCTCCATGTTTGTATAGCCGAGGATGGGCAGACCCAGGGAGTTGGTGACATCGCTGAACGTGCCCAGGCCGTCGGTCAAGGCCGCGCCCCGGTCTTCAAACAGGACAATCCGCGTGCCGTTGGGGCTGAGCAGCGTAATGGCGAGATCCGAGATGCGGGGATCCTTAATCAGCAGCCCAACATCCAGCGATGATATGGTGAAATGATTCGTGATATTGATCGTCGCCGTCGTAATCGAATCATCCGAAATCGGTATCGGGCCGGTCGAACTCGGCACCGAAACGGCAACGGAGGATGGATTCACGAAAACCTGCGCGAGGATGTAAATCTTGACCGGGCCGCTTCCGTTGTTGCAGGTGGTGAGGGAATAGGTCGTGCCGGGCTTGAGTGGCGGCTGGCTCAAATAGTCCACACCCACCGATCCGCCGACGCCATTGAGGACATTGGTGGTCTGGCAATCCGGACCGCTGCCATTCAAAGGGCAAAGCTGCAGGGACAGCGGGCCATTGCCCGACAACAGGGACACGGTAAAGGTGAGATTGGTGGCGTTGGCGGGCACATCGATGAAATCCTCGCGGCAGGCGCCGGCGTTCAAAGTGGCGGTGATGCCTTGGGTGGGGTCTTGCTGTTTCTCCAGGTAGATGCCGAAGCCCAACTCGGTTCCCGTGTGGCCCTGGCTGTTGTCCGTCTCCGTCAACATCCACTGGCCGGCTCCTGAGCTGCCCGCAAAGTCCATGAGGCTCCCGGGGCCATCGGTATGCTGGGCGCCCAGGACGTTGTGCTCAGCGCTGTCGTCGTAGATAAACTCCTGATCGAATACAGCCATATTCGTGCTGTGATTGTTGAGGACAGCGAAGGTTCCGCCGTTCAGCGTGAGAGAACCGAGCAGGTCGCCCATCAATTGGTGCGTGAGGATATTGGTCACGATCACCCGGTGTATCTTGACCGGTTGAGTGGCAATAGCGAAGAGCATCACTTGGCCCGGTTGCTGTGCCGATCCGTCGGGAATAAACTGCGGGACAGGGAACCCGCGCAGGTATTGATTGCCGTTTTGGTTTTCGTCAAAAGGTAATTGGCTCATGACGCCCAGGATCGAGTATTCGGCCGCCTGCTGGTCCTCGGATTTGACGCCGATGTAAAATGCGCCCGGCCGGGCATTGGTAATCACAATGGTCTCGGTTCCACCCCGGCTCAGGGACTGGTAAGCGCTATGGACCACGTTGGGAGCAAGATTCGTCAACTGCGGGTTGGTGGAGACGTAGAGGTCGATGTCGGCTTGGGGCCGGGAGGCATTATCAGTGCTATCGGCCTGGACGCCCGTCCTGGGAAGAGACAGGTTGGGCGGGATGAAGGTGAGGAAGGCGGCATTCGTATAGGGCGTATTGTTGGTCAGGATGTAGAAATGCCACTGGTTGGTGACGCCCAAAGTGATAAGACCACTGGTGGAATCGAGCGCCACAGTGTTTGTCCCGATCAACTCCGGATTGGCGCCGACATGTTGCTGGCGCAGCAGACCGCCGGAATAACCCGGGCTGTTAGTGAACATATTCGGGATCGGCGTGACCAGGGGCTGACTGACCGACACGATCCCCTTATCGGTAAGGCTCAGGGCATTGGTGACTTCCCCATTGCCGCTCGAAATCACCAGGGCATAATCCTGTGACACGTTGTTGGTCTGGGCCGTGACCGCATTGACATTCACCCGGCGCCCCACAACCGTTACGGAGTAGTTCGTTCCCAACCTCGGCGCGATGAACACATTCTCAACGTTGTTGATCACATCGCTGGCCGGCGGCGGATTGGTCACGTTCCAGGGCGGGGTGAAGTCGTTGCCGGGAAGGAAATTGTTGCCCAAATACACGTCACCGGTATCGAGGTTGGTGACAATGAGATCAAGGTCGTTGACTAATTTGATGCTCGCCACAGGATTGCCGGGCGGGTCGGTCCAGACCAGCGTCACACGCATCGGAAGCGTCTGCGCATTGGTGTTGACCGTGACATCGACCGTCCGGCTCTGGCCGGTCGCCAGGGCCTGCTCCGGGCTCTGGTCGAAGTAAATCATCGACGAAGGATCGGTGGGGGTCGGCGTGTTGGTCAGAACCGCCGGGATGGAGTCTGGCAGATTGATGAGACCCCAGCCCTGGAAATTGATCGGGGCGTTAACCTGGAGATCATACGTGGAACCAACCGAACGAGCGCCGTTAATGAGCAGTGCCTTCATCAGAGCGGGACTGTTCGTGCGTCCCAATCGTTGCTCAAAAAACTCCTGCATCAGCGCCAGCGTCCCCGACACCTCGCCCGCCGCCATGCTCGTGCCCGATTCGAAACGGTAAGGATAGATGCCGTTGGTTTGGCCCAGGTCGTTATTGAGCTGGCTCAGGACATCGGAGTAATTGCCCTGGCTATTGGAAACAAGGAGATCGGTCTCCAGGTCAAACGAGACCGGCTGGCTGGTATTGTCGCCAACCGAGTAATACAGAATACCGGGAGTCAGAGCGGCATCCGGCGGGAGCGACACCGAGTTGTTGCCCACAAAATCGGCAGTGGTCGGGACCGATCCCATCTTGATGTAGATTGGGAGGTTCGGGAAGGGCACAGGCGACTTGGCATTGGGCTTGACCGTGATGGTGAACTGCTGAGCGCTATCCGGAATCTGAATGGCATTAACCCAGGGCGCATTAGGATCCGTCACGAGGCCGGGAAGCGTCGTGCGCTCATGATTCATCGCCTGGTAATAACTGTTCGTGTCCCACTCGGTGGAGCGGTCTGAAATCACGAACACGCCCGGCGCCACCACGTCCGGCTTGAACCGCCCCCCGTTTCCCTCCACCCCAACACCCACGTTGCCCCGGCTCGAAAACGCCGCCACCTGGT
>JBJKSV010000314.1:0-10756 GCA_046703605.1 Limisphaerales bacterium | reverse complement strand
GCGGCCCTGCTCAGATTGAGTTCACGTTCCACGGTTGACGTCCTCACCTGCCCTTTTGGTCTTCCGCTCCGCCAGCCACTTTGCCGTCGAGGTTCATCCCCAATTGCTTCCACTTGGCCAGGATGTCTTCCTTGCCGAAAAAGCCCACGTGGCGAAACAATTCTTTGCCGCCGGCATCGTAGAAGATCTGCGTGGGAATCATCTCGATACCGTAGGCTTTGCCTGCGTCCGGATTTTGCCACACGTCAATGAACTGAACCTCCATCCGCCCGGCATATTCCTTTTTGAGTTCCTCCAGAATGGGAGCCATCTTTCGGCAGGGAATGCATTTGCCCGCACCCAGGTCCACCAGGCGCGGCAACGGCGTTCTGGAGCCGCTCTCGGATAATGTGCCACCCGTAGTTGGCGCCACGGCGGCATTCTTGGATTCGGCGGGTGCCCTGCCCCGTTTGAGGGCGATGGCCCCGGACACGACCGCACAGAGCGCGGCGACGATAAGAATTTTTAGCGGAGTTTTCATGGTGTCATTGTTAAGGCTCTTGAGGGCCCAGGCGGCTATTTGAGCCGTTGCCTGAGCCCCGTTTATTCGTCTAGGATTTCACGTTCTCGGAGCGCACTTAGGCTTGTTCTCGCGGCCCTCTGCGCCTATTTTACTTGCGTATATGACATCCGTTGTTGTTGCAGGTCTCCTTAAGCCGGACGGTACGCTCGAATTGGAGAACCGGCCAGCCTTGCCACCCGGTCGCGTCAGGGTCAGGCTGGACATCTTGCCTGAGAGCCGCGGTGGAGATGAACTTCTGCCGGAGCCTCCTTGGCTGGATGAAAACATTCCGGCGCCATTCGATTTGCCATTCGCCGCTTCGACGGAGCGAGTCGAACCCCGGCCGGTTGATGAGCGTCTCCCAGAACCGGAAGAGAGGGAGGACGAGAACGGCTCATGTTTTACGCTGCGCCGCCTCCCAGCGAGACCTTGTCGCAGGGCGACATCATCGACGAATGTCCGATCCTGTTTTGGGAGCCAGGGGTCTCCGGTTTGACGCCCGCCACCGCTCATGCCCGTGTCGTTGTTCTGACGCAAGCCTGCGACTTGGCCCAAGCAAGGGCCCATCGCGTCTTGGTGGCATTGGTCCACGATGCCCAACACCTCGTTGAGCGGAGGATTCTCAAGGCCGGCTTGGTGTGCGATCACCTCCGCAACCATCGTGTTTACGGATGGTATTTCTTGCCGGCAGGAGACGGGATCAATGAGTCGGTGGTCGATTTGCGGGACCTGCACACCATCCCCAGATCGATGCTGGAACAACTGGTGCGGGAAGGTCGCCGCCCTTGCCACATCCAGACCCCCTACCGCGAACACTTGGCGCAGCATTTTGCCACGACCTATTCGCGCATCGGGTTGCCACTGCCCTACGAGACACAAGCCAGCCTTTGACCGAGCAGCCGACTGAGTGCCCAAACGGTTCTGAGCAATCGACGCTTTAGGTTTCACGCTCCGTTTTCGCGTTTCACGTTTCACCTGAGCTGAAGTTCATCCACCTTCCGTTTCAGGACCGGCAGATAGCCGGCGAAATCCAGCAACAGTTCCCGGTCCTTTTCGAAGTCGGCCAGTTCCATTTCCACCAGCCACCCTTGCTCATAAGGGTTTTGATTGATCAGCTCGGGTGACGCCGCCAGCGCCTCGTTGACCGCGACCACTTTGCCGCTCACCGGGGACACTACCTCCATCACCGCCTTAGCCGACTCGATGGTGCCTAATTCGCCGAACTGCTCGACCACGCTTCCCGCCGCCGGTGGAGTGGCGAACAGAATGTCGGAGAGAGTCTGTTGGAGGTAGTCGGTCAGGCCAACCCGCGCCCGGTTGCCGTCTGCCAACACCCAAACATCGTTCTCGTTGAAAAAGAAGCCGGTCTTGGGCAACCGGAACAGGAACTTGTCCTTCTGGTAGGTCTCGTATTCGAAACGCTCCGGAAAGGGCGTGGCAACCCTTTGTTCCGTGGCTTCGACCCCTTCGGCCTCCAGCAGCATGGCCGCGAGCGTTCTTGCCAGACCGCACCCGGCTTCCTTTAACCGCAACGAATTTCCCAATTCGATTCCTCGCTGTCTGGCTTCCTCGGTGACGGTCAACTTCTTCGACACCTTGAGGCCCTTCTCGAGCGCCAGCTTGCTGGCGCAGCGGGTGGCGCAGCCGTCAATGACCAAAAGCGGGCGCTCTCCGGCCAGACGGTTGTAGCGGGCCTCGGCTACCCGGTAAAATACCGGGCACAGAATCTCACTGCCGGTTTGCTCAGCCAATTGCAGCGCCACCTCCCGGCTCACGGCCCCAGCCGCCTTGTCCAGGCCGTTACACGGTAAAATGGCATAGGCCTGGTTCATTCCGCTATGCTTCAAATTCTCAGTCGCTTCCACAAATCCTCCGGCATTGTCTTTCACGTTTCCCCCATTCATGCTCATCAGCCTCCCAGCTCCTTTCGGACTTCCCTAATCAACAGCGTGGTTTGGTTCTTGTCCGGAAAGGAAAGCGCATCCACGCCGCAGGTCTTGGCACAGGCGCGGCAGAAGACCACGCAATTCTCCGGGTTCTTGACGATCAGTTTCGGCGTTTGCACCTCGCGCACCTCGAACACCTGGTGCGGGCAAAACTCGACGCATTCCAGGCAGTCGTTGCATTTGGCGTAGTCAATGCGCGGGCTCCAATCGATCCGGCTCCGAGGCACGCCCATAAAAGTTGCTTCGCTCATTGTGCGGCCTCCTTTTCCACCTGCGCCAGGGCTGTCTGCACCTTCTCAAAGGCGCGCTCGTTGTTCATATCCCGGATGTCGAGCATGACGGCGTCCTTCTCGATGTCCAGGCCGGCATCGGCGAAGGCCTGCTTGAACATCTTTCGCTGCATGTTCGGGGCGCAGGCGCCGATGACCAGCTTGCGGTGGACCTTAAGAAAGTCGGCCAGAAAGCGGTCGCCGTCCTCTTCGCACAATTGCGGGTGAATGAAGGCATATTCGACCGGCAGTTCCACGCGCACCTGGTTAATAAAGTCCCAGATGTCCATGGCGCGGAATCCGGGACATTTGCCGGTGCAGACGCACATGATGAAGCCTGGTTTCTGCCGTGCTGTGGCATCGCTACCGAGATTGGGAGGGCCGCTCATGACCGGGCCTCCGATTGGCAATAGGCGGCAAACTCGCGGCGGACCGCCTCGCGGTAGTCGGCCTCAGCCGCCGCCGGCACGTCGTTATAGACCTTCACCAACTCAAACACCTCGTTCAGGGTTTGTTCATCGGGGCCGTGGGCAGCGTCCTGAAACTTCCGGAAAATCGGCTCCAGCGCCACCAACTCTATCTGCTGGCCGCCGATCACCACCCGCTTCACGGGAATGCCTGACCCGCACGAGCAGGTGGCTTTGGTCGGTCGCTGCTCAGGCAGGCTTTGCCCGGCGCCTGGGCTCATGGCGCCCAGCGTTTGGTCCACCAGTGCACTCAATTCCTGGGCAACAAACTCGACCGCCTGGTGCCCGGCTGTATTGAGCCGGCGGCAGCCCTCCGGCTTAGGCAGTCCGTGTCGAGCCACCATTTCGCTGACCACTACGCTGGCGACGGGCCTGCTGGAATACTTTTCCGTGCCACGCGCGGCGCAGCGCAGATCGCATCCGTCCACCGTAATGGTTGGGTGGACCCGGGCGAACGCGCGATCCTCCGCCCCGCCTGCCAGAAAGAGCGGCAGGCAAATAGTCACGGTGCGGCCGGGCCGCAGTTCGTGCAGCACCTTGAGCGCCGCCAGCCGTGTGACGGTCCCCTCGGGCAGTTGCTCGCCGCTGCACGCGATGATGCCGACTTTGTGTTGAGGGAGATCAGACATGGGATGTGAATTTGATAGCGAGTCCTCCTTCAGACCCGCCGGAACCGTCTTCAACCATGATGAGTAGTTCATTGTCTCTTTTTCAGTTTTCACGTTTCACGAGGCTCTTGGCTACCTCCTCGGCCAGCACGCGCGCCAATTCCAAGCCGGCAGGGTTCAACTCGGCAATGCCTTCGGGCTTGAGTTCCTTGTGCCGGCGGAACACGTCGAGCACGGAGATTTCATGCGCCACCGAGCCACCACTCTGCCGGACCATTGTCGAGGCGCACATACGTTTGCAGCCATCTATGGTGACGACGGGCGTGTTGGCCACGGCGGCGCGGGCCGCCTCATCCCCGAGCACCAGCTTGGCCAAGGCAACGAGCCGGGCCTCCCCAGGGCGCAGGTTCTCGCACAGTTCGTAGGCTGCCTCGCGGCTGACAGTGCCAAAGGGCTTACCGATGCCGCTGCACGGCACAACGCTGAATGTATCTTTACGCATGGTCAGCCAATATGGTTTGCCCCGGCGCGAGCATCTTCTTGAGGTCCTCCAACGAAGGCACCCGGCCCGCGACCTTCACTTGTCCGTCCACCACCAGCGCCGGCGTCATCATCACGCCAAAGGACATGATCCGTTGCAGGTCGGTCACTTTTTCCATTTGGTACTCCAGGCCGAGGGATTTCGCGGCCTGTTCGGTTGCCGCCGCCAGGTTCTTGCACTTGGCGCAACCGCCTCCGAGGATTTGCAGTTTTTTCATAAATCAGTCTCCGCGTTCCATGTTTCGCTCGTAGCTAATTAGCACATTAACGAAATGTAAAATCAAAAAAAACTCACCCCATCAGCGCCCCCTCCCTCTTGGCGACCGCCTCTCGCACCTCCGTCACACAGCGAGCAAAATTCATCACACACGGCGTCTTAAGCCGATAGAACACTTGTGCGCCCCGCTTCTCGTCTTCCACGATTCCCGCCCCTTTGAGCACCGACAGGTGGCGTGACACCGTCGGCATCTCCACGCCGATCATCTCTGTCAATTCGCACACGCACCGCTCGCGACGCGAGAGTTCCTCCACGATGAAGACACGCGTCGGGTGGGCCAGGGCCTTGTGGACCTTGGCTTGGGCATTGTATCGAGCTTTGTCGGCTTCGGTCATAATTTCCAAGCAGAAGCAATTTAGCAAATCGGCTAAGGTTGTCAACACCAGATATGCAATCGCACTCGCCACCTGCGTGATCCCATCTGGACCAATAAACCACCCGCCACCTTCACCACCCTATTTCATCCATCACCCCATGGCTTTCTGACCCCTCCATTCCACGCACTCCATCGCTCAAGCATTCCACCTTTCCGCCGCCGCGACTTCTCTCTTGCCCGATGCCAGATTTGTACCGGACAATGGCGCTATGGCGACTGAAGAACGAGTGCTTTGTTTTGAGCGGCGGCTGTTCGAGGACTTGGGCGTGTTCCAGGGTTTGAGCCCAGAGGTAGAAAAGTACCTGCCGGTGATCACATCCCCGTCGAACCTTCTGTACAAGAATCGAAGCGAGGCGGAGCAGGACCCGCGCTACAAGCAGCTTATCCCTTACGTCCTCATTTTCTGCAACGGAAAGATTCTGCGATACCGCCGTGGCAAGGGCGGCCAGGAGACGCGGCTCCACGGGTTGTTTTCGATTGGGGTCGGAGGTCATATCTCTGACGAAGACCATGGACTCTTCTCGCAGGGTATTGGCTATCAGGACTCCATGCGGCGTGAGCTCATGGAGGAGGTGGCGATTGGGGGCGCGAAAGAGGCGGCGGTGGCTCTGCTCAATGACGACAGCACAGAGGTAGGGCGGGTGCATTTGGGCGTCGTGCATGTGATGCATGTTTCCGATGAGACCGTGGCGGGTCGGCGTAGCGGCATCGTTGGCCCCGAGTTTGCGCCAATCTCCGAAGCAGTGAAGGACCCCTCCGGCTATGAATCCTGGTCCCGTCTCTGTCTGGAGAACCTGGATTGGTTGCTGTCCAAAGCGGCTCTTCTGGGTGTCGCGCCCTGCTGCTGAGGCCGGTCTGGCAGGGGCGCCACCGGCAGACTTATGCGCGCCGCTCACGTAGCCGAAGGCCCCTACCCAGCGCCAACAGCCACTTGAAAGAGCGGCATTCCGGGATTACAGGTTCAAGATGCATAACAGAACCTTTGCCGCCATCCTGATTATGACTGCCTTGAGCGCTAGAAGCGAAATCGTCTCCAAACCGGTCGAATACAAACAGGGTGATACCGTGCTGGAAGGCTGGTCCGTCTATGATAACGCCATCCAAGGCAAGCGCCCCGGCGTGCTGGTCGTGCATCAATGGAAAGGCCTGGGCGACTACGAGAAGAAACGAGCCGAGATGCTGGCCCGGCTTGGCTACAACGTGTTTGCAGCGGACCTCTACGGCAAGGGTGTTCGACCCCAGACGGCCCAGGCCGCCGCGGCGGAAGCGGGCAAGTTCAAGAACGACCGCGCCCTGCTGCGGGCAAGGGTCCGCGCAGCGCTGGACGTCCTGGCCCGGGATGAACTCACCGACCCGAAGCGGATCGCCGCCATCGGCTACTGCTTTGGCGGGATGGCAGTTCTGGAACTGGCTCGCAGCGGAGCCGACATCGCCGGAGTCGTCAGCTTCCATGGGGGCTTGAGCAGCCCGACTCCCGGCGATGCCAGGAATATTAAGGCCAAGGTGTTGGTGCTGCACGGCGCCGACGACCCGAACGTGCCTGCGAAGGAGGTTGGAGCCTTCGAGAACGAGATGCGCCAGGGCGGCGTGGACTGGCAACTGATCGCCTACGGCGGGGCGGTTCACGCCTTTACGGATTGGAACGCGGGTAACGACAACTCCAAAGGCGCCGCCTACAATGAACGCGCCGATCACCGGTCGTGGGAAGCAATGAAGCTGTTCTTCGCCGAGATCTTTCAATAACCATTCACACGGTTGCCTCGCATGGACGACCTCCGGTCGCTCGCGCGACCTGGCGAAAGGCCGGTTCATCACGGCTGGTTATTGGCGCTGAGAGTCCTCGGTCCGGAGTTTCTGACTGTGTTGCCCACCAGCATGTTGCCCAGGATTATCACCCGGTCGGTGCGGGGACCGACTTGAATCCCCACGCCCACGTTGTCGGTAAAGTAATTGCCGCGAAGGATAGCCCGTCCGCTGATGAGGTTGATGGCCGGGTAGGCGGAGCTCCAGGAGAGGAACCGCGCATTGGACAGTGTCAAAAGGCCGCTATTATCCCAGGACACCGGTTGGTAGAGCGATCCCCAGAAACTGGCGCCATTGACATTGAGCCCGCCGGCGCCGGGCAAACCCTCGATACCAATGTGATTTGTGCCGCCGCCGGCGTTGGCGATGTTCAGGTTGGAGATATGCACCGCATAGGGCTGAGTGTCACTGACCTGGAGGCCGATATCGACATTGTCAAAGTTGATGTTGCTCATCTGGCCGTTCATACTGCCGTGGGCGGAAGCGCGAAACCGGGCGCCGATCGAATAGCCCCACGAGAACACGTCCTCGACCACCTCCCAATCGGTTCGCATGAAATCGAAGGTAACAGCGTTCGCGGACTGAAACGCTTCGATGGCAGGGTCCTGACTCCAGAACGGCCAGAAATGGATGTCCATAATGCGGCCGATGTCGTAGCACTGGTCCACGGCGATGCCGGTGAGCAAGGGCTGGCCATAGACGCCGCGAATAAGATGACGGCCCGAAGGGTGAGTGGCGAGGTCAATGCCCTGATATGGATTGGCCAGCAGGGCATTCTGGACGGTCACGTTGTCTCCACCTCCCGCGCGAATCGTCCACGGATAAGGCGTAGGCGGGTTCTTCTGCACTTGGTTCGGGTAAAAGATGGTGACGCCATCGAGGGTGGAGTTGGGGCCTTGCAGCGTGATGAAGGCGGTGCCCGAGGTTGAGCCAGCGCCCTCCACGGCGAGCAGCGTCGTGCCAAGATTCTGCGAGTAGGCGGTCGGCGCCCGCCAAACCCCGACGAGGCTCGTTTGCGCCGGAACAATAAGATGGCTGCCGATCCGGTAATTACCGCGCGGGAGAAACACGATACCTCCGCCTTGGGTGCCGGCGGCGTTAAGCGCAGCCTGGATGGCGGCGGTATCGTCGTTGGTGCCATTGCCCTTGGCGTCGTAGGGCGGGTTTTGGGCATTGATGTAGCCAAGCTGGAAATTGAGTTTCGACTGGCTCACCGCTCCGTCAGCGATGGCGGGCGAGGTTACGGCATTGGGCGCCAGGCTGGCCGCGGTCACGGCGCCTGGGCCCAAAGCGGGGGCGGTCACCGCTTGGGCGGCCAGATTGGCGGCGGTCACCGCCCCTTGAGCCAAGGCTGGTGTCGTAACTGCCTGGGGCGCCAGTTTCGCCGCGGTCACAGAGCCATTCAACATGGCGGGGGTGGTGACGGAGTTGACGTCGAGTTGAAGGCTCGTGATGGCGCCGTCGGCGATGTTCTGGCTCGACACGGCGCCGGAAGCCAACTTCGGGCTGGTCACCGCGCCGTCGGGAAGGTTCGCGGCCATCATGGCGTACCCGACGGAGCTCAGCGCCTGGTCCGGCGTCAACACAACCGCCGGATTGGTGCCGTCGCTGAACCACGTCCGCAGGCGGACATCCGGATTAGTGAACACGCTCGGACTGATGGGAGTCATGTTGGAGAGGGAGTTGTCGCCAAGAAGAATGGAGAACAGGCCCTGGGTGACGGCGCGCGAAACCGCCCGGACTGGCGCGGCGCCGCCCACACTAGAGCCGTCGTTGCTCCAGAGTGTGGCTGTGCCGTTGCTGTTCACTAAGGCGAACTTGAACTCGCCCACGCCGTTAAAGGCGGCGCCATCCGCGCTCAGCCGACCCTGAAAACTGATGGTATGGGGCACTTGTGAATGAGCCGCCAGAACAAAGCCAGCCACGAGACCGGCGATTCCGAGCAATCGGAGTATTTTCATCTGCTTGGTATAGGATTTGGGGGCAGGAGATCGCAAGAGGAACCGAGCAGTCCTTGCAAAAGCCGTAGCCCCCCGGTCGAATCCCGCCCGGAGGGCCACGTGTGGTCGGGTGTATCTTTCCGCTCCGCGCTGTCCACTGAGGCCGGAGCGTTCAGGGCGCGTTTGTGCCGAGATAAGGCGGATAGGGGGGGTATTTCAACCGGAAGAAGCTGGCGCTGTTGGTCGTTGGCGCGGTGTAGGTATTGGCCTGGTTATTCGTGATAGACAGAACGGTGCTATAGGACCCTGTCAGGTTCGTGGCCGATTGCAGTGCCGCTGTCCCGAACCAGTTCACGCTCGCGTTCGCGTTGGTTGTGGCCGTGATGCTGGCCGACTGAAGCATATTGATGCCCTCGAAGGGACCGCAGGGGCGGATGACGTCGAAGCGGACCCGTGAGACGAAGATGTCGCCGGTATCCTTGTTGTTGGGGTCGGCGGGAGTGGTTTGAAAGCGCACGACCGACTGAGGCCCTTGGTTGACTCCCTGGAAGTTCACGTCGGGAAGCTCAAAATAGGCGTCCTGCCATTTTCCCGTACCCTGCAGGGTCACGGAGACGTTATAGGGCGCATGGGGAGCGCCGATGATGGTCGGGGTGCCGTTGACCAGAGTGTAATAGGCGTTTGGCGCCAGCTTTGCTCCGGCGAGGGCCGGGTCGTCATAGTAGGTGACCAGCATGGAGACGTGGGCGTTTTCCTGCAGGTTGGGGCCAAAGGCCTGATTGAGCAACGCAAACTGGATGTTGTTGTTGCCGGAGCCGGGCGCGGGCGCCTCGGCCAGACGCTGGTCATTCGTCGGCCCGGCCATCTGCACAACCATTTGTTGGTCACCGCCGGAGGTGCCTACGTCCAAGTTATTGGTGATGCCGTCATGCGGGTCCCATTCGGCGAAATAGCCATAATTGGTGGTGCAAACGAGCGGGTTAATCCGGTAATCCGGGGCGGGGATCTGTCCGGCCAAGGCGTTGGTTCCCTCGCGAATAATGCCTAACTCTACGCGGTCGATAAAGGGATAGCCGCCGTTAAAGACCAAGGTCGGGCCGCCGGTCAACGGCGACGTGTTCACGCCCTCCAGATCCACTCCGTTGATGAAGAATGCTACTTTCAGCCATTTGCCGCTGCCGGTCATCGTGTAGGGACTGCCGGTATAGGTTCCGAGGTCGCCCTGGGGATCGGTGGCGAACTGCGAGGGGCCGAAGCTTACCCCGGCCATATAAGGATCGTCATAGAACTCGATGCCCAATTCCATCGTGCGCGGAGTATTGCAAGGCACGCCCAGGTAGTTGTTCAGGATGCCAAAGTTCATGACCCCACTGGTGGAGTAAATGGCGGTGCGAAGGTCGTCGGGCGGCCCCACGTCGGGCTGCACGTCGTAGGTCTGGCCGAGATTGCTGTCGTTAATCACGATCAGGTTGTTGGTGAGCTTTTGATTGAAATCGACGTAGGTCAGATTCACATCCGGTTCGGGCGCGCACACGGGAGCGGATGCGAACACATTCACCTGGTTGGAGGAGCCAAACGCCCCCTGCGGCCCGATGGCAATCGCGCGCACCGCCAGCCCCGTGCCGATTCCTTCCAGGCGCAAGGTCCCGCTATTCACCCCGCCGTATTGGCCGCCGGTTTGTTGTGGATAGGACGTGTCGCCAACGTAACGAAATCCCGTCGCTGGATTGATGGAGTTGGTCACTTCAAGCAACATCCAGTTCCATTGGCCGTTGTTGGCCCCTGGCGGGATGGCGCCAGCCCCCTGCCCGGTGAGGTAATTCAATTGGCCTTCGAGAAAATCAATGTTCTTTCCCGTGCCGTCGGCATTGTAGAGGAACGAGTTCCCATACACCTGAAGCAATACATCGATGACAGGCGTATCGGCAAACTGGGTATAATTCGGATCCGCAATATTGAGGTAGGTGGAGGTTGTCTGGTCACCAGACA
>JBJKSV010000313.1:0-4853 GCA_046703605.1 Limisphaerales bacterium | reverse complement strand
CCGGCGGGTGGCGAGGTCCCAAACCGTGATCTCGCCGGCCCAGGTTCCCACAGCAAGCAGGGAGCCATCGCCCGAGAAGGAGACCGAGATGATCGAATTGGAACGCTGGCAGAGGGTGAAGGCCGCGTCGCTCTGGCAGAACTGCCAGAAGTAACGCCACTCCCACCCGCGCAGGTCCTGCCGGCCGGGCCGGGGACGCTGGCGGTTCAACAATTCCTGCGCGCGCCCCAGGTTGTCGTGCGCTAGCGCCTGCTGAAGGAGATTCATGTCGGAGTCGTAGGCCCACCGCCGGGCCTCGTATTCCTCGGCCTGAGCTTGGCGGCGCGCTCCAGCTTCCGCAGCTTGGGCTTGCTGGGCCTCCACTCGCAAATGCCGCTGTTCCAGTTCCGCCCGGCTCTTCTCGCTGTACTGCCAGATGGAGATTCCCAACCCTGCGAAGAGGGCTATTGCCACCGCGGCGCCCGCGGCGAAAGTGAGCCGGTTTCGCCGAACCAGCTTTTGGAACCGGTAGCGCTTGCTGGGTGGCCGCGCGACCACAGGCTCGTCCTCCAGGAAGCGTTGCAGGTCCATGGCCAGGCCGTTGGCCGTCTCGTAACGGCGGGAGCGTTCCTTTTCAAGACACTTCATGACGATCCAATCCAGGTCGCCCCGCACCAGATGGATCAGACGCGGCGCCTCGGATCCGCGCTGGCGGGCGACCGTCGTCAGGTCGGCGCCGCCCATGGTGCTCAACCTTGTGGAGGGGGTTATCGGCTCCTTTTCGCGGATCGTGCGTCGCATCTCCTCCAGACCGGCAGCCAGCAGCTCCTTCTGGTCGAAGGGCGTTCGTCCGGTCAGCAGCTCATAAAGCAGCACGCCCAGGCTGTAGATGTCGGTGCGTGTGTCCACATCCACGCTGGTGAGCACAGATTGCTCGGGGCTCATGTAGGCAGGCGTGCCGATGAACTGCTCGAAGGCGGTGAACAAGGTCTGATCTGTCAGCCGGCCCTGGGTTGATTTGGCAATGCCAAAATCAATGACCTGGGGCACCGCAACGCCGTCATTGCTCGTAACCAGGATGTTCGAGGGCTTGAGGTCGCGATGAATGATCCCCTTTTGATGCGCGTGCTGGACGGCCCGGCAAACCTGGATGAGCAGGTTCAATCGCTCGCGCGTCGAGAGATTATTTCGATCGCAGTAGTCGGTGATTTTTGCGCCCCGCACCAGTTCCATCACGAAATAGGGACGGCCCGTTGCGGTCGCGCCAGCGTCCAGGACCTTGGCGATGTTCGGATGGTCCATTAGGGCCAACGCCTGCCGTTCGGCCTCGAATCGAGCGACCACGCTCTTGGTATCCATCCCAAGCTTTATGATTTTGAGAGCCACCCGCCGCCTCACCGGAGCCTCCTGCTGGGCCATGTACACAATCCCACAACCGCCCTCGCCAATTTGCTGAAGGAGTTTGTATTGGCCAATCCGATCCCCTGGCCCCTCTGCGATTCGGAGTGAGGCAGCGAAACCCGTTGAATTGCCATGGGCAAAAAGGCCGCGCCCTCCAGCTATTGGTTCATGGAGGAATCCTTCCGCTCGGACGTGGGCCTGAAGCAGTATTTCTATGCGGCGGCGCAGACCAGCATCCTCGGCGCAGGATCGCTCCAGATACGCTCTCCGCTCCTGCTCCGGCAGTTGCAGCGCGGCGTTAAAGAGCGTCACTTCTCGTTCCGTCAATTCATTCATCCACCGAGGAGATGCTCAACCATTCCTTCATCACATGCAAAGCATAAGGCGGCCTCTGGCTTGACTTGCTTCCCGCGCGAGCGTTGAACATTCATTCATTCAATGCGAAATACCCAGCTCGAGAGGGCAACCGATGTTGCGGGATAGCCCCTCGGCACGAACCCGATCAGCATCCAGCGAATCAGTGGCTCCGCCCGAGAATGTCGTAATAGCTATGACCAAGCTGCGTCTGTGCCGATTCGACTGGAGAGGCTTGCTCCAGGCTTGCCCCCGAGGTGGCAACGCTGGCTGACATCTGGCCGAGAAGCCCAGCCAGTTCGCCGTCAAGCCAGGGCCGCGCAGAACAGGCCTGGGATTGGCAGTGTCAGATCAGAATGCCTACTAATCGCACATGGCCAACCGCTCTTCTCACGGAGGTTGCGGACATCCTGGCATCACGCTGCCGAGCTATGTCCTGCGCCGACTTGCCGGAACTGTGCGCAAAAATGTGCCTAACCTTGAGCTATGCAGGTAATGCTCCGTTTCCAGCAGCGCGTCATAGCGCTCACGCTCGGGATCGAGAATTAACCGAATTTGAATTTTGCGCAGAAACTCATGTTCGGTGGACATTCTTTGCTCTTGCATCCGCCAACACCTAGCAAAAGCAAAAGCAGATGTTTAATCATCTGTTGATAAAGAAATCCTGCTCAACTACTTCCTATCCCAGAAGAAATAACCCTGGCAACTATCTTCGGACTATTCTCCAACTATTCAGAACCGGGGAGTCCACCCTAATGAGGACCAACCAATGCCCGCACCCCGCCCAAATGATTGATAAACCTTTCGGGAAAGGGTTCGCGTTGGGCGCTTGGGCCGGAAGCGGGACCGCCTCTATTCCAACGACTCTCCGGGACGAGCGTGAATTCTGGAGCAAACGGCGTGGAACGGTTGTGGAATACCTACCAACAGGCCCGCGGAAAGCCCTTCAGCTTTTAGTTGCGTTGCCCGTCATCCGCTTCATCCACCCGTGATGCAGATCAGCCAAAATCACGGCGATCCGCACCACCTCGTGTGGCCAAGCCGACACCAAGATTCCAGGAACCGCCAATGAGACGCCGGTTGTATGGCGCGCGCCGAAAACCGAGCTTTTGGAGGCCGCGATATTGCTCTCGGATTGCGGAGCTTCTAATCGCGCTCGGCAGTGTGTTCCCTGAGCCAGGCCATGTCGTTTGGGCCGGTCATTGAGTTGTACTGGTAGCCGCCGTTCTGAAGCGGCAGACCCGCCCAGGGATCCCGCCAGGAGCGAATCTCGGCATGGCCATCCGCGAACACGATTCCACCCGCTTTGCCATGGTAACTGGCGGGGCGGTCGGTGATTTCGCCAGTGGTGCTGGTCATATCGACCCCGAAGAAAGCGTCGTTGATGCTGTCCTCGCTTTCATCGATCAGCACCCAGATGGCGGCCGGCCTGCCGAAATCGGCCATCTTGTTATAGATGCGGTAGGTAGTACCGCCTCCGAGGCTTTGAAGATAGCCCAATCCGTTTCCCTCTCCAGAGACGAAGCAGTTCATCGAGATGCTGCGGACGCGCGGGTAACTGGTGCCCCAGATTCTGACCTGGCTATGGTCAGCGGGGCACTTGTAAACGCTGGGGTTCTTGGCGTACGGCCCCAGGCGAGACTGCAGGAGCAAAAGGGTGTTGGTGTTATCAGGGTTGTTCCCGTTGAAGTCCAGGAATCCATCAACCCAACCGACACCCTTCTTGCCGGCACTGCTCATCCCATATTGGTTGTTGGGCGGCAATCGGCCATTGCTATCGTCCGAATACATCATCCAGGCCAACGCGAGCTGTCTTTGGTTGCTCATGCATTGGATGCCTTGGGCTTTGAGCTTTGCCCGGGTAAGCGCCGGCAGGAGCATGGCGGCGAGGATGGCTATAATGGCAATGACCACCAGCAACTCGATGAGCGTAAAGCCTGCGGGCACCAGGGAATCCCGCCTCACCTTGCGACTCCGATCGCGAGAACATTTCATAACGATTCTGTACTTCAGTGTTTGAGGCGATAGAAGCTAGGGCCTGTGCCAACTGGGAGTGTCAGGGTGTTCTGATCGCCGACGACTGTCACGGCGCCCGTGACGGCCGACCAGCTTGGATTGGTCAGACTGGCCGAGGTTTCCAGGCCATAGCCTGTGGCGTCCGTAGGCCACGACAGGACTACGTTGCTGCCAGAGAGACGGATCGCCAGTTCAGGCTGCGCCGGGGCCTGGATGGGCGCCAGGTTGTTATTGAAGTAATCGACCGACGCGGTGAAAGTGGGGGAAGCGGTGTCACAGCAATTGCCTGCTTCAATGCCGATGAGAGCGGGCACCAACGGGTTTGAGAATTGAGCGCGCTGGGTCCACACCGCGCCGTCCTTCGAAGTGAAGGCGGTCCACATTGTGCCTTGCCGTCGGACGCGCAGGTAAATGGTGCCGGTGGTGTTGGTGGATTTCGGAAAATCACTCATTGTGGCGGAGGCCACTTGGGCGGCATTGCCTGCGCCGATGTTAGCACCAAACCAGTAGCGGAGATTTTGACTGCCAGCATCCCAGGAGGCATCCAGAGCGGCATCGAAACGCATGCCGACGCCGTTGGCATCCTCCACGTAGATGCCCTCCCAGGAACTGCCACCATTTGCCGTTGCCGGGAGCGTGTCGAATTTGGCCTCCACCTCGAAGTCCGAATCCGAAACCGGCTGGACCAGGCGTGGCATGTCGTTCTCGGTCCAGCCGTCATGTCCGGTCCCGCCGGCAACGGTAAACTGTAGGTGCCCGTCGGCGGAGATCTGGAAGGTGCTGTCTCCCATCGGATCGATTTCTGTCCAAAGGGAACTGAGCAGGTTCGAACTGAAATCATCCGACACCGGGAGCAGTCCGGCGCCTCCGACCAGGACCGTTACGGAATTGGTGGAGGCTTTAGTGGCGCCGCGGCTGTCAGTAGCTTGGGCGACGATCGAGTAGATGCCAGGGACACTTACATTCCAGGTGTAGCTGTATGGGGCGCTTGAGGCCGAGCCGAGGAGATTTGTGCCGGCATAGAAATCGACCTTGCTGACAGTGTCATCACTGTCGCTGGCGGTTGCAGTCAAGGTGATTTGGGCGGGAGCGGTAAACAAGGT
>JBJKSV010000312.1:0-2781 GCA_046703605.1 Limisphaerales bacterium | reverse complement strand
CAGACGGCTCGCGGCGTTTGGTGTTGCGCCAGGTCCCACTGCTGCTCAAGGAGGACATCGACGAGAAGGAGCATCCCATCGTGATTGCAAAGAATGTAAAGGAGTTCTCGATGCAGTTCTGGGACCCCCGGCTCAACCAGTGGGACGATGAATGGAAAGATACGAACCAGATTCCCAAGCTGATGACTTTTACCCTCCGCCTGGCCGATAATCCCCATGACCCCACCGCGCAGAGAGAGGTCAGCCGGATTGTGAGCCTGCCTGCCAACCCCGTCCAGCCCATGTGGCAGGTGCCGCGGATGCCCCCCGTGCCTTTTGGCGGGATGCCTCCCGCCAATCCGGGTGCGGTGCCTCCGGGCGGCACGCCAGGAGTGATACCCGCGCAATGAGCATTCCCCCTGCTTCAGCTTCATCTCGCCGCGGCATTGCGATGATCATCGTGATGATCTCCATTGTCGTACTGACCGTGCTGGCGGCGGGCTTTGCCTATTCCATGAGGGTCGAAAGCAAGCTGGCGCGCAATGGCAATAATGAGGCCGAACTCGAATGGCTGGGACGCTCCGGAGTCGAATACGCCCGATGGATACTGGCTCAACAATTGAGGATCGGCGCCGAGCCTTATGACGGCCTCAACCAGGTCTGGGCCGGGGGACAGGGCGGCATTGGCACGACCAACTCCCCGCTGGTGGATGTCCAGCGCGAGGTCAAGTTAGGGCGAGGCAGCTTCACTTGGAAAATCACCGACTTGGAACGAAAGGTTAACATCAATACCGCGGGTGAGGCCACGCTGCAAAAGGCCTTCATTCTCATGGGAGTCGATGCCGGTGAAATCACCCCGCTTGTCGGGTCAATCCTTGACTGGATCGACCCGGATAACCAGACCCATATTCAGGGCGCCGAGGATGACTATTACCAGAGCCTGGACCCGCCTTACTTCGCCAAGAATGGCCCAATCGATGACCTTTCCGAAATGCTCCTCATCAAAGGGATCACCCCGGAACTGTATTGGGGCATCTCGGCGACGAATCATCCTCCGGCCCACTTCCACCCCAGGGCCGATCCGCTCGCCCCCCCTGGAGCGATGCCGACCTTTACCGCCGGGCTGGCCGACCTGTTTACGCCCATTTCGGATGGCAAGATCAATATCAATACCGCTTCCGCCGAAGTGCTGCAGCTCATTCCCGGCGTCGATGAGATTGTCGCCCAGGCCATCGTCGCCGGCAGGAACGGCGCGGATGACGGCATCGGCATGCTGTCCGGCCCCTACCGGAGCATCGCCCAGGTCCGCCGTGTGCCTGAGGTCAGCCTGGAGGTGGAACGGATGATCTCCATGATGTGCGACGTGCGCAGCCGGACCTTCCAGGTTGAGATCGACGCCAAAGCCGGCGGCTACACCCGAAAGTTCAACGCCATCCTCGTCCGCAACAACGTCAACGACGTCCAGGTCCTCACCTTCGATTGGGAGTAGATCCAGCCCGGCTCACGTCCTTGTGCCCCCGAATTCTCCGGGTGCCTGGTCTGGCAAAACCTTCATCCCCATCGCGCGGACCAACTCGGTGACTGTCATTGTTGTTTCCACGAATCAATCATATGATTGGGCTGGATGGGTTTCAAGCTCCCTTTAGACAGGAAAGGGTACTGTGTTGCTGAGATGCGCATCGGGAGGTACGTCTGTCCATTTTTTGCTTCCATCCCAGGTAGTGTTCGTGCTAAATGCGGCCATGCAACTCAATTCACGATTCCTCCTTTCATCTGTCAGCGCCGTGGCCCTGGTTGCCCTGAGCGGGTCAGCCCTGGCATCGAAACAGGCCGGCATCGGGCCGAGCTTCAAAGGGCCGATTGGCCTTCAACTCTATAGTCTGCGCGCGCAGTTCGCCAAAGACGTTCCCGGCACGCTCGATGAAGTGCAACGTTGGGGCATCAAGTACGCTGAACTGGCCGGGACCTACGGCGTCGAGCCGGCAAAATTCGCCGCGATGCTCAAGGCACGCGGCATCACACCCATTAGCGGGCATTTCGATTATGCCCGCTACCGGGATGACCCGGAAGGCGTGGCGCGCGAGGCGAAGGCCATGGGCCTCAAGTATGCCGGCTGCGCCTGGATTCCTCACGAGGGCAATTTTGACGAACAAACCTGCCGTCAAGCCGCCGCAGTGTTTAATAGGGCAGGCGCCATCCTGGCCAAACACGGTATCCGATTCTTCTACCACGTTCACGGTTACGAGTTTCAGCCCTACAAGGATGGGACCTTGTTGGACCTGCTCTTCAAAGAGACCAATCCCAAGACCGTTCATTACGAGATGGACATTTTTTGGATCGTCTTTCCTGGTCAGGATCCGGTCAAACTCTTTCAAAGGTATGGCAGGCGCTGGGAACTGGTTCACCTCAAAGACATGAGAAAGGGGACCGTTACCGGCGCGCTCACCGGCGGCACGGATGTGCGGAACGACGCGGCCATCGGAGACGGAATCATGAATATCCCCGCTATCCTCAAGGCGGCCAAACGAGCGCGCGTCAAATGGTACTTTATTGAGGATGAGTCCCCATGGTCGGAGAAACAGGTGCCCGAAAGCCTCCATTACCTCGAAAACGTGAGGTTCTGAGGGGTTCAGATCCTTCCCGCCTTCTGGAGCAGGTCGGCGGCCCAAGTGGCGTCGTCGGGCGGCAAAGGCGGGTTGAGCGGGCGCCGGTAATCCGTGCGATCGTACCGGCCATCCTCATAGGCGCGGCTCACCGCCGCCTGGAGGTCCACCGCCGCATCACGGTCTCCCGGGCGTAAAG